>JALSXE010000358.1:0-9510 GCA_027072755.1 Campylobacterales bacterium
GTCAGGTTATGTTTCTTGTGCATCAGAGCCTTAGCATATAGTTCGGAGTTTACGAAAGTGGTAAAGTGCAGTGCGATATAGAGCAGTGTCAATATGAACGAGACAAAGATAAAAGGGCGCAGAACCTCCTTTTTGGAGTAACCGAGGGCGTAAAAGCTGACAAGTGCGTTCGATCGTATCAGCGCCATCTTTGCAACGATCATCGATAGAACGAGCGCTATTGGAAATAGAAGGCTCAGAGCGTACGAACCTTTGTAAAACATATAGAGAATTTTTATGTTGAACCCGGTCAGCTTCGAAGCGTTCTGCATATAGTCGAGACCGGCAAAGAAAAAGGCTAGTGCGAAAGCTATAAGAAAGAAGTGGCGCAGGTAGAGCCAGGAGACATAGCGAAACATTCTCATCTATTTTTCCATCTCCCGTTTTTGACGCTGTAACGCGAAGCCACATACTCCAGAGTATGGCGTGTAAGCTCCAGTGCCGCCTCTGCGGCATATTCTATCCACTCCGGCAGAACCGCACTCTCTTCGGGAGTGAACGGGCTCAATACATAATCGGCCGTCTGGGACTTGTAGGCGGGTTTTCCTATTCCCATCCTTACGCGCAGATATCCGTTTCCGACGGCAGCATCGATAGACTTCAGACCGTTATGGCCGCCGCTGCCGCCGCCCTGTTTGAAACGAACCGACCCGAACGGCAGATCGAGATCGTCGTGTATCACTATGATACGTTCGAGTTCCACCTTGTAAAACTGTTTTACCGCCTGCACACTGATGCCGGAGCGGTTCATGAAAGTTGCGGGTTTAAGTAGAAGTAGATTGGATGTTTTGTAGAGTTCTCCGTGAAACGAAGATGAGGATGCAGGGTGCGCCTGCACCCTCCGCAGCACTCTGTCGAGCGTAAGAAAGCCTATATTGTGGCGAGTCGTCTCATATTGAACGCCAGGGTTTCCAAGGCCGACGACTAGCCACACAGCAGACTCTTATTTCGCTTTGATAACCCCGACAACAGGTACTCGTCCGGCTACCATGATTTTGTATTTGTCCGACTCCGGAATATCCCTGACCAGGATGGCGTCTCCGACATCCAGATCGCTGACATCGAGAGTGAATGACTCGGGAATGTTCTCTATCGTACCTTTTACTTTGATACGTTTTTTGGAGATTGCCAAAACGCCCTTGTTTTTGAGTCCTTTGGGTGTTCCGACCGTTTTTACCGGTACCATGTAGTGGGTCTCCACACCGGGCTGGGCGACCATCAGGTCTACATGCAGAATCTGATCGGTTACAGGGTGAAGCTGATACTCCTGAATGACCACATCCATCTCTTTTCCTCCCACCTTTATGGGGAACGCGAGTTTCTCTTTGTGGCGGACGGTTCTGATAAATTCACCCATCTTGAATGCGGCGTGAGTGTTCTCAAGCCCTTTTCCATAGATGTTGGCGATTAGATAACCATCTCGGCGAAGTTTTTTTGCATCGCTCTTGCCGATACTCTCTCTAACGATTCCTTCCAACATTATTTTGTCCTTAAACATGAAATATTCAAGTACCGTAAGTACTTTAAGAGGCGAATTTTACCGAAATTCTGTTTAATCTTCTTTTAAAGAGAAAATGTCCGAGTCGTGTTCGGGGATATATGCGCTCTCTCCCGCCTCTCCGGCTTTTATGTTGGCGTTCATGCCCTCTATGCGAAGCTTCAGATCGCTTGGGCTCGATGCGTGCCTGAGGGCCTCTTTCATGGAAATTTTGTCCTTCTGATACAGTTTCAAAAGAGCGGTATCGAAACTCTGGGTCCCGTAAATCTGCGTTCCCTCGTCGAGCGCTTCCTTTATCTCCATGTCGCGCCCCTCTAGAATAAGTTTCTGGATATACGATGTATTAAAAAGTATCTCCACGGCCGCCGTCTTCTTTCCGTCCACGGTCTTTACAAGTCTTTGAGAAAGAACACCTTCAAGCACAGAGGCGAGAGTGTTTCGCACACGGTTCTGGTCCTCTGCCGGAAAGACGCTGATGATCCTGTTGATCGTCTCTTTCGCATCCAGCGTATGGAGCGTCGAGAAGACCAGGTGGCCCGTCTCGGCGGCATGGAGTGCCGTATCGATCGTTTCGACGTCACGCATCTCTCCGACCAGAATGATATCGGGATCTTCACGAAGCGCCGAACGCAGGGCATTTGCGAAACTGAGTGAATCCTGCCCGATACTGCGCTGGTTGATAAGACACTTTCTATCTTTATGGACAAACTCGATAGGATCTTCAATGGTGATTATATGTTTTCTGTGCTTTCTGTTTATCTCGTCGATAAGCGCCGCAAGGGTCGTCGATTTTCCCGAGCCCGTCACCCCCGTAACGAGAACCAGCCCGCGGGAGATGTCGGTCAGTTTGTGAAGAGCCTCCGGCAGTTCGAGCTGGTCTATCGTCATAATCTCTACCGGAATCACCCTGAATACCGCCGAAACACCGTCCATCTGGAAAAACATGTTTCCCCTGAAACGGATCTTCTCGTCGTAAACATAGAGAAAGTCGATCTCTTTTTTTTCGACAAACTCCGCAAAACGCCGGCGAAGCATCTCTTTCGCCAGCATGATCGACTCCTCTTTGGTGATCTTCTCTTTCGTAACCGTTACAATATCTCCGTTTATTCGTGCACGAACCTGTGAGTTGGCCTTTATGTGCAAATCGCTTCCCTCGTGCTCGATGAGCCCTTTCATATACTGCCGGATTCTCTTTGTCATCTCGAACGTCAGTTCGTTTACATCAACATTGCGGTCAAGTTCTGTATTTTCCATCGTCTCTTTCACTCCAAATGGGATAGTAGTCTTGCAAAGGATTCTTTAAAAGCCTCGAGCCCTTCGTCGATAAGTCTCTCGTAAAGGCTCCGCACATCTATGCCTGCCGTTTCGACGGCTTTGAAAAAGGTATCGATCGCCGCTTCGTCCATCGGGAGCTTCGGTGCATGAAGCGGGTGCTCCATAAAAGCCTCTATAGTTGCAAGCGGGGCGGTATTGACCGAGTGCGGCGCCATCAACTCCTTGATGTAATAATCGGCCTCGTAGGCGTTCCCTTTAACACCGGTACTGGCAAAGAGTGTTCTAATCGCCCTCTCTTTTCGAGCTTCGACCATATTGTAGATCCTGGCGGCGTTGACGATTCCGAACCTCCCCGGCTGCAGACCGAGACTCTCGAGCTTCTCGTCGAGCGCCCTATCGAATCGGCTAACAAATACGCTCAAGACTCCCCGAACGTCTCTCTCCCCGCCGGCCCTGTAGATTCTGAGCCCCTCCTGCATCGCATCGAGGCAGCGCATGGCCTGCAGAGGAGAGAATATAAGAGTCGCGTTTACGTGGATCCCTTCGCTCATCAGGCTCTTCATCGCCCTGTATCCGGCATCCGTAGCGGGCACCTTGATCATGACATTCTCCATGCCGATCTGCTTGTAGAGCCTGCGCCCCTCTTCGACCGTACCTTCGACATCATCGCACTGGAATGGATCCACCTCTATGCTCACAAAACCGTCTCTGCCCTCTTCGTAAAGAGGGTAGAGAGCTTCGGCGGCCATTCTTATGTCGGTTGTGGCTAATGCCTCGTACTTCGCTTTTGCGGAGTGGTTTTGCAGAGTGTCGAGCTGCGCGGTGTAGGCCGGTGAAGTCTCTATGGAGGATGCGAATATTGCGGGGTTGCTAGTCGCACCGTTGATAACGCCGTCGGCCACAAGCAGCCCAAACTCCTTCCGCAGATGGTCCCGCTCTATAAAGTCGAGCCACAAAGAGAAACCGATACGCTCATTTACCATACAAAATCTCCTTCTTCAATTACCTCACCACTCCATCTCGGCAAGCAGACATTCGTACTCTCTCCAGCTTCCGTGCACTCCGAGGCTTCTTTGGGTCTGCTCCAGCTCATCCAGAAACCTCTCCCGATCGACTCTAACGGCTCCGAGCCTGATCAGATGGTCTGAGGGTATCTGGCAGTCAATAAAATCGAAATTCCAAATTTTGGCCAGTTCGACCATATGCGCCAGTGCAACTTTGGAAGCGTCCGGAACGAGCGAAAACATCGACTCTCCAAAAAATGCTCTGCCCGTACTGATACCGTAGAGTCCTCCCACCAGCTTACCTTGGCCGTCGTAAACCTCGACCGAGTGGGCGAAACCGCGCAGGTGCAAAGCGGTGTACGACTCTATCACCTCCGGCAGAATCCAGCTCCCCTGCTGCCCGCGCCGCGGTATCTTCGCACAGTGGCGCATGACCGGAGTGAAGTTTAGGTCCAATTTTACCGAAAAGCGTTTTTGACGAAGCTTTTTTCTAAGAGATCTGGAGATTTTGAACCCATCGGGGTAGAGTAGAAGCCTGGGGTCGGGCGACCACCAGAGTATCGGGTCTCCCTCGTTGTACCAGGGAAATATCCCTTTCCGGTAGGCCGCAAGGACGCGATCGGGGTTTAGATCGCCCCCGTAGGCCAGAAGCCCCTCTCTCATCGCATAGCGCGGATCGGGGAATATATGGTCAAATCCGAGCCTGGGAATTCCGGGCCCGTCAGACACGCTCGGCAACCTTGAAACTGAGCGCTTTTCCTTTTACGCCGAAGTGCACCTCGCCGCCCTCTCTCAGCGAGCCGAAGAGTATCTCTTCGGTAAGCGGCGCCTTGATCTTCTCGGCTATGACACGACCCAGAGGCCTTGCGCCCATCGCCTCGTCATACCCCTCTTTGGCAAGGTAGCCTCTTGCGGCATCCGAAAGTTTAATGACTATCTTTCTCTCGGCCATCTGCGCGTTCAGTTCGTCGATGAACTTGTCGACGATCTTCTTGACATCCTCGAAGCCGAGATGCTCGAAACGCACAACCGCGTCGAGCCTGTTTCTGAACTCCGGAGAGAAGGCCGATTTGATTGCGGAATCGTGTTTCGCTTCGCTTCTGGCGCCGAAACCCATGACGTTGGCTTCTGTAGCGCCCACATTCGATGTCATGATTATGATGACGTTTTTGAAGTCGGCCCTGTTACCGGTATTGTCCGTAAGCATGGCGTTGTCCATCACCTGCAGCAGAACCTGTATCAGGTCGGGATGCGCCTTCTCTATCTCATCTAGCAGGAGCACCGTATGCGGATGCTTCCTTATCGCTTCGGTAAGCTGCCCCCCCTGCTCGTAACCGACGTATCCCGGAGGTGCGCCGATGAGGCGGCTTACCGCATGCTTCTCCATATATTCGCTCATATCGAAGCGTTCGAAGTGGACTCCGAGCGCTTCGGAGAGCTCGAGTGCCAGCGCGGTCTTTCCGACCCCTGTAGGCCCTGCAAAGAGGAAAGAGCCGACCGGCTTGTTGGGTGCGCCGAGACCGGCGCGCGCCCTCTTGATGGCGGCGGCCACCTCCTCTACAGCTCGGTCCTGGCCGATTATGCGGCTCTTTAGGACGCTCTCGAGGTTCTGAAGCGTTGCCAGATCGTCGCTGCTGACCCGCGCCGGAGGAAGGTTCAACATTCGGCTTACCGCATCTTCTATGTCACGCTCGTTTACGCGGCGGCGCTTTCTGGCCTTGAGTCTGAAAGAGGCTCCGACCTCGTCGATGATGTCGATCGCCTTGTCCGGAAGAAACCTCTCGTGCATATATTTGACCGAAAGGTCTATCGCCGTTTTCAGCGCCTTTTCGCTGAAGTGGACATCGTGGTGCGTTTCGTACTTGTATTTGAGACCCTTGAGAATCTTCAACGTATCGTCGAAACTCGGCTCTGCGACGTCGACCTTCGCAAATCGGCGGCTCAGCGCGCGATCTTTTTCGAAAAAGTTGCGGTACTCTTCGAACGTTGTCGCCCCTATACATTTGAGGTCTCCGCCCGCTAGTGCCGGCTTAAGAAGGTTCGATGCATCCATGCTTCCGCCGTTGGTGGCGCCGGCACCTACGAGATTGTGGATCTCGTCGATGAAAAGAACGGCGTTTTTGCGCTCCTGGAGCTCCTGCAGCACTCCTTTGAGGCGCTTTTCAAAGTCTCCCCGATACTTCGTCCCCGCTATCAACGTCCCTATATCGAGTGCATACACTTCCGTATTTTCGAGCATTTCCGGTACGTTACCGTTTGCGATCTCGAGAGCCAGCCCCTCCGCTATGGCCGTCTTTCCTACACCCGGTTCGCCTACAAGCACCGGGTTGTTCTTCTTTCGGCGGCAAAGAATCTGCATAACGCGCTCTATCTCGTTTTCGCGGCCTATTACCGGGTCTATCTTCCCTTCGCGCGCCCGCTTGACGAGGTTTACGGTAAACTGCCCAAGATACTCGCTCTCCTCTTCCTCTTCCTTCCCGCTCTTTTCGCTCTTTTCGCCCGAGTCGGCAATCACCTCGAGGATACTCAAACGGTTTATTCCGTAAGAGTTCATGAGCGCGACGGCAAAAGAGTGCTCTTCGTTGAAGATGGATGCCAGCAGATCTCCTATGCTCGCCTCTTTTTTATCTGCGCTCTGGGCGTGCCGGATCATATGCTCTATAACCCTCGAAAGCGCCACCGTCTCGAACGGCTCACGAGAAACCCCTTCCGGAAGCGGCCTCAAAGAGGTGAGAAGATGCTGGTTTATCCTCTTTTTGAGCTTCTCCACATCGGCCCCTGCCGCTTCGAGAATCTGTGCTCCCTGACGGCTCAGAAGCACGGCAAGAAAAATGTGTTCGACCGTCAGGTACTCATGCCTGTGCATTTTGGCATATTTGACAGCCTCTTTGAAAATATCGTTCAGATCTTTACTAATCATTCTTTCTCCATTGTTACCCGCAAAGGAAACTCGTTGGCCCTGGCCCTTTTGACGGCCTGGTGCACTTTGGTCTCTGCGATTTCGTACGTGTAGCGACCGCAGATACCCTTGCCCTTCTCATGAATCGCAAGCATGATCTCGATCGCCTCCTCGTAACTCTTGTTAAATATATCGGCCAAAATCTCGACAACGAAATCCATTGTCGTATAGTCATCGTTCCACATGATCACTTTGTAGAGTTCCGGTTCGTCGAGATCGACCTCGCTTTCACTTTCGATCCACTCTTTCTGAGCCAACACCCGTTCCTTTTTGCGAAAATTTCCGGTGCCCGTCGAGGGCACGCGTTTTAGTTTATTTTAAGTATATCATATTTTTGGGATTTTTCAAGTCTACAGCCGATAAAGGCCGATATATTGGGGATTAATGAGAGTGTATTGAAGTCAGCCGATGCTCTTTTTCCATGCTCCTATCATATCTTCCGCAAGTGCCAAAGGAGTCTCCAGGCCCACTGAAACCCTAACGAGTCCGGGAGTTATTCCCATCTCTCTTTTCTCCTCTTCGGTAAAATCGCGATAGATAGTACTCGCCATATGCAGAGCCAGCGTCCGGTTGTCTCCTATATTGGCGGTCTGTATAGGTATCTTCAACTCGTTCAAAAAAGCAAACGCCCTCTCTCCCGTTTCGCAGTCGACAGTCAATACCGGTCCGCATCCGTCCGCAAAAAGCGCTTCGTATCGCAGATGGTGTTCATGATCCGCAAGACTCGGATGCCTCACTCTTACCCCTTCGTCGTGCAGAAGCTGCGCAAGCTTCTTTACAGAGGTGTTGACCCTTTCGGTTCTAAGGGCCAGAGTCTCCAGCCCAACCATCGTCAAAAACGATGCGAACGCGTTTGCGCTCATGCCGAAATCGCGCATGGCCCTCTTCTTCAGCACCATCATCAGGGCGCCTCTCCCTTTTTTGAGGATGGGATGGATGGAGGAGAATTTCGGATTCATCAACTTCTCCTCCCCACTCTTCAGTGCACGAAAAACTACCGCCCCTCCAAGGGCCGCAGAGTGACCGCTTATTATCTTTGTAGTAGAATAGACCACCATATCGGCACCCATTTTGAGCGGCTGTACGATAAGCGGGGTAAGTGTATTGTCTACCACAAAGAGCGCCCCGTGACGGTCACACATTATAGCCATTCGTCGAATATCCGGAAGTCTGAGATTCGGGTTTCCGACACTCTCTACAAAGAGTATCTTCGCTCCGTTTTCGAGACTCTTTTCCATCCTGTCGAAGTCGTCGACATCGCAAAACTCCGTCTCTATGCCGAAGCGCGGCATCGTCTCTCTCATCATAGCGTAAGTTCCGCCGAAGAATCCCCCTGCACATAAAACTCTGTCGCCGCTTTGCAAAAAGGCGGTCAATACCATCGCTATCGCACCCATGCCGGAGGATGTAACTACGCCGCCGGCACCCCCTTCCATCTTCGCGAGTGCCTGCTCCAGCTTTCCTCCGGTCGGATTTCCCATTCTCGCATAGACCGGCTTTTGGGCCTCTCCGGCAAAAATCGCCTCGGCCTCCTGCGCTGAGGCGTATCCGAATGCGGCGGAGGGTGTAATCTGTGAAGCTATGGGACCTTCACGGTTCGCCGTGAGGTGAGGAAGCAGTGTGTTAAAATATTCGTAGTGTTTCATTTTATTCCTTTACGCCGTACGGGCAAAGCCCGAACGGCTACGTTGACACTGGGTCCGCTTCGGCAGCGGGCCCACGCGCAGATGAACCGCGCTCAATTCCTTTACGCCGTCCGGGCAAAGCCCGAACGGCTACGTTGAGACCGGGCCACCGGCTTTCGGCCTGCTCCGTCATCGATATAGATTTGAAATAATTATAGCGAAAAGAGAAGATAGATGGCCAAGAAAATATTCGTTACAGCTACAAATACCGGAATCGGAAAGACATACACCACACTACGTCTGATGGAGAGGGCCGCAGCGGCCGGGTTTAGAGTCGGAGCTATCAAGCCCATCGAAACAGGAGTCTCGCAAAAGGGGCCGGAAGACGGAATGAAGCTCTACGAGAGCATCAAAAGGCTCAACCCTTCGGCCTCGCATCTTGCTCTGGAGCAGGTAGTTCCGGTGCGGTTCGAGCTTCCCGCCGCCCCTTACGTAGCGAAAGGGGAAAAAGAGATCGACTGGCCGACTATATTTCATTCGTTTGAACGGATAGAACCGCTGTGCGATATTCTCTTCATAGAAGGAGCCGGCGGTCTCATGGTACCGATAGACGAAGAGCGCTTCATGATAGACCTTCCGAAGCTCTTCGGTGCGCACACCCTTCTTGTCTCTTCCGGCAGACTGGGCTCGATAAACGATACACTCTTAAGCATGGAAGCGCTTTTAAAAAGGGGGCTGGAGTTCAGCCTTGCCGTAAATCTACATGAAGAGGCGGAGAGTTTCGACAAGATCACACTCCCCTATTACAAAAAAGCGGGAATAGACCACTACCTGCTTCCCCGCGATCTTCCGCTGCTTATGAACTATTTGGCATCCGACGTTACGCAAAAATGCGCGACATCGGTCAATCAATAGGAGACGGTAACCGTCACGTCGATTCTCTTCAGCGGCTCGTCGCTGAATTTTACAATCTCGTACCCTTTGTACCTGGCATAGTTTTTATATCCTACAAAGCGGTTTTCGGTGCGCTCTTTGTAACGGGTTTTGCACCGGCGCTCTATCCTGTATCCGGGCCTCGCCTCTCCCTGATCTGAGAGATTCTTGCCCACA
>JALSXE010000359.1:0-9502 GCA_027072755.1 Campylobacterales bacterium
AGTTCAAGATGGTGGGCGGCTTCGTCTTTGTTATAGGCGTGGCGCTTATTATGATAGGAACGATGGGATTCATATACAACATTTATGCGACCATCTTCGCAAGGGTCGGTGTGCACAAGAACAAGACCACAAAAGAGCTTCTGATATCGGGCTTCGGTATAGACGGTCTTATGAACCTGATACACAAACTGACAGGCAAACCGCCATACAGCAAAGAGCCTGCTCTCTCTCTTCCGGTTGTCGCCATTTTCCGCGGTACGGTTGACACCTTTTTGGATGCCATAGTAATACTGAGCGCCGGTATTTTGGTGCTTGTCTATCTGATAGCCGAATCGGCCGGATTTACGTGGGATGTGCACGCCGTTGACGCTCTGCTTTATAAAAACTGGTTCTGGTGGGGTCTGGACCTGGTCGCAGACGGTCTCGTTCTGATATATGTGGCCGGTTCGTGGTATCTTCTGGCCACCATAATTACAGGTCAGAAGCTCTTTATGGAGAATGTGGCGAGAGCCGCCCTTCTGCTCGAGCTCTTCGTCTCATGGATGGTATGGAGCCACCACCTGCTTGCGGACCAGCCTCAGCCGGAGATGATGAAGCTGGTTTCGGGAGAGATGGTCACCGCCTTCGAGCTGCTTACGCAGGGTCTTGCGCTCTTTATCACCCTCGTGACGCTCTGGAAAGCCAGACCTCTTAAAATGACCCCTCCGCTCGCATATCTTCTGGGCGGTCTTATAGGGTTCGGCCTCGCGGTACCTGCCGGAATTATCCAAGCCGATATGGGTATGAACAGGGTCTTGCACAATACGCAGTGGATCAGCTTCGCGCACTTCCATATCGCGTTGATAGTAGGGCTTTACATGACTCTCTATAGCGCTCTTTATGTGCTATGGCCGCTTGTGACGAACAATACGACGCTCTTTTCCAAAAAGCTCACATGGGCCCACTTCTGGCTCTATCTGATAGGAGGTATCGGAATGGGTGCGCTCGGCGGTATGGCCGGGCTCGACGGTATGCTTAGGCGCCACCTCTACGTCAACGGGGAGTTCAATACCCTGATGGTCGGTGCCGCTATCTTCGGGTCGATGGTGCTCATAGCGTGGTTCATATTCCTCTTCAATATAGTGATGAGTGTAGGACTCAAAGGGCTTGTGGGTATATTTATGCCCGCGAAAGACTCTACCGCCAGCTACGGTATAGAGCCCGAACCGGAGCCGGCACCGGTCAAGGCTTAAAGCAAGGGCCGTTTCCGGCCGGCTGTTCGGTTTTACAGGCTCCGCCGCGGCGGGGCCGATAAAATCGAGAATGACCATAACATTATATATGTATAGGGGGTAGGGGTTGACAAACCTGGAACGTGTGGCTGCCGAGATAAAGACGGTAGGACTTTACGATCTTATTTTGCAGGATGTTCAGAAGCTTCTCGGAAAGAGCAGGTTGACGACCGAGGAGATTCTGCAGGCTCTTCATGAGCATCCGGAGATTCTAAGGGAGTACAAGCAGACCAATGTCGAATACAATCTGAGCAATATTCACCTTAAGGACATTCCGCTCGAGGGGCTCGAAGGGAATTGCAAAGAGATGGCCGAAAAGGTGAACTCGAATCTCTCCATACTGAGAGAGATAGAGAAGTATACGCTCGATTTCGCGCACTCGTCGACTCTCGTAATAATCTTTTCGGTCGAGTTTTTCGTTCTCTTTTCGGTTCAGTATTTCATAGTTCTGCTCAATCTCAAGGCGTACCAGTGGTACATATATACACTTTTTGCTCTCTCCATCGTCGCGGCATGGTGGTATGCAAAAAGGGAGCAGAAGAGATATGCACGCGAAAATGCCCGCTTCGAGCGGCTCTATGACGAAACCCTGAAGCTCCTGGAGAGCCTCGAAGAGAAGAGGTGTATAAAAAAGAGCGACCTATGGATAATGGAGAGCGACGAGCATGTCAGATAATATGGAGCTCGAGCTCCGCTGGGATGAAGAGACCTTCATGCAGGGGGCGAAGCTTGCGTACGACTATGAGATGAAGCACTCCTGGCGCCGCTATGTGGGGTGGTTTTTCATAGCGATGACCCAATTCGGCGTAGTAGGCGCCATACGCTACGGAGCGAACGGCCTGCTTCTCGTCTCTACGATTCTCGTAATCTACTGGTACTTTCTGAGGTGGCCGCTTAGAAAGAGCGCCCTGAAACGCTTTTTCAAAAAGATGCCCAATGCCGGAAAAACCATCAAAATAGAGACTCATGATGGCGGCATATGCCTCGACGGGGAGTGTGTGCCCTGGAGTTCGTTCAGGCGTGTGATTGCCTCTTCGAACGGATATCTTCTCGACCTGGGGGACGCCTCTTTGTACCTGCCCCGATCCATCTTTCGCAACTCCGATAGCAGAAACGGTTTCGTGGCCCTTTTGAAAGAGTATATCGAAAACTACCGGAGGTTCGAGTAATGGCATACTTCTTCATAGCCCTCGTCATAATATTTCTGGTCGCTCTGCTTCTCATAGCCAAAGTCGCCGACGGAGAAGAGGATGAAGAGCTGAAAGATTGATGCTCGATACCGATGTTACGCAAATTCCGGGCAAAGCCCGTAATTTGGCAGGGGTGACCGGTGATTAAATTTTACCCATCTTTTATCTCTCTGTAGTGCTATAATTCGTACAACTATAACCCAGTTCGGGAAGAGGGGTAGATACGATGGGCGAAGCCAAGAGCGCGATAGACAGTTTCCTGGAGCACAAGGCGCAGACCGGAATGCAGTGCGGCAACTACTCCATCGACATACCGGAGCCGAAACCGGGGGAGCAGTACCGCTTCCACTTCGATATGACCGCATGTGTGGGGTGCCACTGCTGCGAAGTGGCCTGCAACGAGCAGAACAACAACCCGGCAGACATCAAATGGCGCCGTGTCGGAGAGATGGAGACCGGAAGCTTCCCCGACGTTCTTCAACTCTTCAACTCGATGAGTTGTAACCACTGCATAGACCCCGCATGCCTCAACGGATGCCCTACCAACAGTTATATCAAACTCGACAACGGCGTAGTCTACCATGTAGACGAAGACTGCATAGGGTGCCAGTACTGCACATGGAACTGCCCCTACGAAGTGCCCGTATTTCACAAAGAGCGCGGCATCGTGACCAAGTGCCACATGTGTGTCGACAAGCTGGAGGCGAAGCAGACGCCGGCCTGCGTGCAGGCGTGCCCGGCGGGGGCTATAAGCATAGAAGTTGTCGACAAAGATGAGTGGGTAGAGAACGGAATGAAAAAGGAGGGGGTCGCGCCGCACCTTCCCGATGTGGAGATAACCAAGCCCACTACTCGTTATACTCTGCCCGAGATCGGAGAGGGCGAAATAAGACCGGCCGACGAGCATATACTAAAACCTGCCCACCCGGAGTTTCCGCTGGTGTTCATGACCGTTTTGACGCAGATGAGCGTCGGCGGCTTCACGGCCCTCTTTTTCGGCGAGCTGCTGCACCTTTTCGGGCTCGACCTGCCTGCACCGAATCTATGGATGGTGCTGGCCGTTCTGGCCCCCGCCGCCGTAGGCCTGCCGCTATCGGCCCTGCATTTGGGGCGCCCGGCCCTTGCGATGACGGCGATGAAAAACCTCAAAACCTCGTGGCTCAGCCGCGAGGCGGCCGCCCTTGGGGCGTACGCCGCCGGTGTCACTATTCTGGCGCTTCTATATCTCTTCGGAGCTCCGACGTGGCTCAAACTTTTGACGGAGATTCCGATAGCGGTACTCGGAATCTACGGCATCTATGCGCAGTCGATGATCTACCGCGTCCCGGCGCGTCCGGCATGGAACCGCCGCTCCACCACACTTAGGTTTATGGGGGCCGGCTATCTCGGCTTTTTGCTGGTGGCTTTCGTACTCTCTTTGGGCTCTGAGGCGCGAAGTGTGCCGGCACTTCTTGCGCCCACGCTGATGCTCGGCCTATACCAGATGCATCTGATATACGAAGAGATGGTTTTCTACAGGTATCTGGAGAAGGAGCATCCGCTCTACTACCAACTGAGCCGCACCAAAAGGCTTCTGGAGGAGCATTTCGGGAAATTGAAAAAGATCAGGCTCTATACGCTGGGGATATTTGCGATAGGTATGCCTATGCTGGCCATAATCTTCGCCGCGGCCAATATGGGTGAGGCGGCCGCGTTTTTCCTGTTTGCGGCGCTTGCAGGTGCCACGGCGAGCGAGCTTGTAGGCAGATACCTTTTTTACAGAACCGTCGTTCCGCTCGGACTTGCCGGAAACTTCTTCGCCGGCAACCAGCGGCACTGATGAGAAATGCGTTTGACTATTCTCTCTATTATGCGTATAATATACGCAAAGGAGGTGTATAATGGGCACAATGAAAGTAAGAACCAATCTTTATCTCAACAGTGAGCTAAAAGAAGAGGCTCAAAAGAGGCTGGACGAATACGGTATAAACCTCAGCAGTTTCGTAAATTTGATGCTGGCGAAATTTTTGCATAAAGATGTGGAGATGCTTCTGCCGCCGGAGACTGAAGCGGTTTTTCGTGATTTTGAAGGCAAACGGGAAACTTTTGAAGAGCCTGTTACCTTCAATGAGTTCAAAAAGAGTTTGGAGCAGATGAAGTAACAGATGAGAAAGATTTCCCGTTCCAGGCAATTCAATAAAGATCTGCGAAACATAATTACAAAAATGGGTGACAAACATTTTCAAATGCTCATCGGCGCAATCCACGATCTTACCAATGACGATGAACTTTCATCGGTCTACAGGGACCATGCTTTGAAAGGAAAGTTTGCCGGGTACCGGGAGTTGCATTTAGGTGGTGATCTTCTGCTGATTTATCGAATCGAAGAGGAGATCATCTATCTCATCCGAATCGGAACTCATGCCGAAATTTTGGGAATGTAAAGGGTAATCATGAGCCTACTGAACAGAGCCAGATCAATCCTGGGCCTTGACATCAAAGAGGAGAAATACGCACTGGTCGACGACCCCTTTTTCGGTAAAGTGGCCAAAGAGAGGGCTCCCGAGAAGTGGGTCCGCTCCACGTGCGGCTACTGCGGGGTGGGGTGCGGCCTCTATATAGGGGTCAAGAACGGCGATCCGGTATATGTCAAGGGTGATCCCGACCATCCGGTAAACCGCGGTACTCTCTGCCCCAAGGGTCTGAGTGAGCACGAGATGGTAAGAGCCCCCACGCGCCTGCCGGGCGCTATGATAAAAAAGGGCGACGGTTTCGAGCAGGTGGAGTGGGACGAGGCTTTCAGGAAGGTCAGCGACAGTTTCAAGCGTATTCAGAGCGAGCACGGCAAGAGGTCTGTTGCAGTCATCTCAACCGGGCAGCTTCTGACAGAGGAGTTCTATACGCTCGGAAAGTTCGTACAGCTCGGACTCGAGACCAACAACTACGACGGAAACACGACTCTCTGCATGGCGAGCGCGGTAATGGGGTACAAGCAGAGCTTCGGAAGCGACGGCCCTCCCGGCTGTTACGAAGATTTCAGCCATGCCGGGGTGATAATGCTGATAGGCGCCAACATCGCCGACAACCACCCGATTCTAAAACTCCACATAGCGCGAAACAGGCAGGTAAGGGGCAAAAAACCCACCATCATCGTGGTCGATCCACGCCACAGCAAAACGGCTAACATGGCCGACATCTACCTGCCGATAAAACCGCGAACCGATCTGGCCCTCATAAACGGCCTCTGCTACATAATCTGGGAGCAGGGGTGGATGGACGAGAAGTTCATAAACGAGCGCACCTCGGGATACAGGGAGTTTATAAAGGGTATCCAGAAGTATCCTCCGCAAGAGGTGGCGCACATCACCGGCATAGATGTAAAGACCCTGTACGAAGTGGCCAGGCTATACGCCGGTGCCGATGCGGCGATGAGCGCCTGGACGATGGGTGTGAACCAGAGTGCGATGGGAACAGACACCGTAAGCGCCATAGTCAACCTCGCCCTGATGACAGGTAACCTCGGAAAACCGGGCGGCGCTCCTATGAGCATTACCGGCCAGTGCAACGCGATGGGCACAAGGGAGAGCGGTTTTACAAGTTCGATCCCGGGCTACAGGAACTTCGCGAGCGAGGAGGACAGGAGGGAGTACGCGCAGATCGTGGGCGTTCCGCAGGTGCTCGTGCCGACGGCGCGCGGCTACGCCTACCCGCAGATAATAGAGGCGATAGAGCGCGAGGAGATAAAGGCGCTCTGGGTAGTGGCGACAAATCCGCTTGTAAGCTACCCCGACCAGCCGAGGCTAAGAAGAGCTCTGAAAAAACTCGAACTGCTCGTGGTGCAGGACAGTTTCATGAGCGATACGGCGAAGGAGGCCGACGTGCTATTCGGGGCGGCCACATGGAGCGAAAAGACGGGTACCTACACAAACTCCGAGCGCCGCTGCAACCTGGCCAGAAAGTCGGTGCCAAACTACAAGGAGTCGAAGAGCGACTTCGAGATAGTGGTGGAGTTTTCAAAATATTTCGACGGCAAGTACGAGCTGCTGTTCAACGGTTGGAGCGGGCCCGAAGATGCCTTCGAAGAGTGGAAGAGGGTAAGCAGGGGCAGACTCTGCGACTACAGCGGCATGACATACGAGAAGATCGAAAAACTCGGGGGCATACAGTGGCCCTGCAACGATGAGAACCCCGAAGGGACGCCGCGCCTCTACTACGAAGGTATGAAGACGCCAAACGAAGAGGGGAGGCCGAAGTTCGTATTTAGCGACTGGCAGCCGATGCAGGAGGATATATGCGCCTCCTTCCCGCTCATTCTCAATACCGGCCGCACGGTAGAGCAGTTTCACACCAGGACCAAAACCGGAACCATCAAGATTCTCGAAGATCTGGCCCCGGAGGCGTGGGTGGAGCTGAGCCCCAAAGATGCCGAAAAGCTGAAAGTCAAATCGGGCGACAGGATAGCCCTAAGCTCGCCACGCGGAAGGGTGGATGAGGTAATAGTCAAGGTGACGGAGGCCGTAAGGGAAGGCAGCGTCTTCGTGCCGTTTCACTACAATACGCAGTTGGTGAACACCCTTACGCAGTCGCTTTTCGACCCAAAATCTTTCGAACCCAACTACAAACAGACGGCCATCCAGCTTCACAGCGAAGAGGTGCCGGAAGGGGTAGTGCTCGAAGAGGAGAAGATCTCCGGTGCCCTCGGATACGCAAAAGAGAGCGAAGAGAGACGCTCGGTAGAGAGCCTGAAGAAGAGTAACTGATTTTACGCGAACAGCGTAAAATCATCTCGAAATCTGAGATTTCGAAGCTTTAGGGGGTTGTAGGGCCGGCCAGGCCCTGCCAAATTGCGGGCTCGGCCCGGAATTTGCGTGACATGGATGTTTTACGCGAACAGCGTAAAATCATCTCGAAATCTGAGATTTCGAAGCTTTAGGGGGTTGTAGGGCCGGCCAGGCCCTGCCAAATTGCGGGCTCGGCCCGAAATTTGCGTAACATCACAGTAAGTAAATAGTCTTGGTTTTCGGCGCTTAGAGAGGCTCGAATCGGCTGCGCTTCGACACCTCTATCGGGTAGCCGCGCTCTTTTGCAAGCCTTGCGGCGAGCGCCCCGAGCGCCCTCTCGTGCGGAACGTTGGCGTGCGGAAAGGCTATGGAGGGAACGATGCTCTGAAGCACCCCCTCTCTCTGCATGTCGCGAACGATCGCCTCGGCCATGTCGAGGCTCGATGAGACTTTGACTATCTCGCACCTTGCGTAACGCGCGGCGGGAAACTCCACCTCTGCCACGCGGAGGGTCGGGTCGTCTCCCGGTATCTGCTGCGCTCCAAATAGCGGCACCGACGCCGTTTCGGCCGTTTTGAAAGAGGGGATGAAGCGGGCTATGTGCGATATGGCCGCTTCGGTCCTCTTTTGCACCTCGCTCCACTCCCATCCCCTCTCTATCTTCTTTTCGAAGTTTTCGGGAAGCTTCGGCGGCATGAGCCTGCCGCGGGGTCTGGCCAGCCCTTCGTTAAAAAGTGTAATCTCTTTGGTCATGCCGTGAAGCTGGAAGTACCCCCCGGGGTATGGCGTGAACTGCCCCATGCCGCGCGGTGTGCCCCTCTCGCCGTGAAAGATGATCTCCGGCCACTGCCACGGCGTCTCCCACTTCGTGATGTATGCCGCTTTGAACTCTATCATCCTCTCGCTGTAGATACCTGCAATCGCCTCGAGCTCCGCGGTTTTGAAGCCGGCCGCGTTTACGAGGTAGTCGAACGATGAGCAGAGCTCCCTGCCGTGCTCCGTCCACTCCACTCTCCACCCATCCGTACCCGCGCGAAGCTCTCTCACTTGGGTAGAAGTTTTGAGGTGGACGTTTTTCATCGCGCTCAGCGCAAGGGCCGCCCCGGCTCCGAGACGAAAGAGGTTTAGCCCGTACTCCTGCACAAGGGCTACCGGAAACTTCAGGCTCTTTATATCGAGCCCCTTCGCCACTGGAATCATCCACTCGTCGGCACTTTTGGGCTCCCTGACGGGTTCAAGCTCTGCAAGCCTCTTCAGATCCTCTTTGCCGTACAGCGTGAAGTAGTGCTCCGGAGGCCCGAGCACCGCGCTGCCCGGATCGTTTTGGACAATCTTCTCATACTCCTCTTTTAGCATAAGTAGGCGCGGGATCAGATCGGAAGGGTCGGAGGGGTCGCTTTTCGGTGTGGCGATGACCGTGGGGCGGTAGTCTACAACATAGGGGTAGAATCGTGCGAAATCTATAGACTGTTCCAGCAGCTTGAGGCACTGAGAGTCGGAGATCTCCCTATAGAGGTTTCCCCCGGCGTGAAGGTGGCAAAACGGCGGGCCGCTGACGAGTGAGGGGCTCTTTTCGAAAAGCGTCACATCCACCCCGAGACGCCCCAGGACCAGAGCGGTCGTGACCCCTGCCACTCCGCCGCCGACTACGGCTACCCTAACGCCCATTCGCCGCCTCCAGAATATCGACAAGCTCCGTTAGGTCGTCTATGATGAAGTCGGGGCCGCAAAGGGCTATATCTTCGCCGTAGTTGTACCCGTGTTTGACGGCGACGCTGACGACATTCGCCGACTTTGCGGCGAGTATGTCGTTTTTCGAGTCTCCTACCATCACCGTTTTTTCGACCGGGGTTTTAAGAGCTTCGCAAATATGTAGAATAGGGGCGGGGTGGGGCTTTTTGTAAGGGGCGGTTTCGGCCCCGGCTATCTCGTCGAAGAGGTGTGCGATCTTCAGCTCTTCAAGCAGCGGCTCTACGAAAGGTTCGGGCTTGTTCGTGGCAATGGCGGTTTTGAAGCCGAGGGATTTCAGCTCGGTTAGGAGCTCTACGGCACCCGGATAGAGGGTGCTCTTTACGCAGAGGTTTTTGGAGTAGTGCTCCAGGAAGTCGGCGAGTGTCTTTTCAAAAAGGGCACTCTCCTTGGCATCTGCGGGCTCTTTGTAGGTGAGTGCTCGCATGACCAGCGTTTTGGCCCCGTTTCCCACCCACTCTCTTATCGTATCTTCCGCGAATGTCGCTCTGCCCGCCGCTTCAAGGGCATGGTTGAGCGAAGCGGCGGGCAG
>JALSXE010000360.1:0-9494 GCA_027072755.1 Campylobacterales bacterium
GTGTAGTGTATTCGAAATAGCTGAGCGACTCGGCGACGCTTTTCGGAAGCTGCCCGATCAGCTTCTCGTGTGCTGCCTGCAGGGCTTCGTCGGAAATGTCGCTTCCGTCGATCCATATCCGCTCGTTGAATCGCAGAATATGGGGGGAGCTGTAGTGCCCCACCCTGATGTTGCGGCTGCGAAGCAGCTCCGCCAATATGCGACCCGTGCTGCCTTTTCCGTTTGTCCCTATTATATGAACGATACGCCCGGGATCGAGCATCTCTTTAACCAGAGCGTAGGCATTCGGCATTCTGCTCAGGTCGATTTTGTCGTAGTAGAGCGGCTTGCTTTGCAAAAAGTCGTTAAACTTCATACTCTAGACGACAATCCTGTTGCGTCCGCCCTCTTTTGCCATATAGAGCTTTTCGTCGGCGGCCTTGAGCATGCTCTCGACATCGGGATATGAGACTCTGTCGGCGACGCCGCCGCTCACCGTTACCGGGATTCTGCGACCCCTGTAGAGGAACTTGCTCTTCTCTACCACTTCGCGCAGTTTCTGGGCGAATTTGTAAGCGCCCTCCATGTCCGTTTTGGGCAGGATTACCATAAACTCCTCTCCGCCCCAGCGTCCGACTATGTCGAGTTCCCTGCTGTAGCGTCGCAGCTGCTTGGCGAAAGAGGCCAGAATCATATCCCCGGCGTCATGCCCGTATGTATCGTTGACCGACTTGAAGCGGTCTAGATCGAAAAGGGCAACCGAATAGTTGTCCTTGTATCGTTTGAAGGCGGCCTCCATCTTGGAGAGAGCCTCATCGAGCCCGCGTCTGTTCGGAAGCTTTGTAAGTGAGTCGGTAGAGGACTTCTTGCGCTCTTTCAGAAGCGCCGCCTCAAGAACCCTGACCTTCTCCTGAAGTTCGCTTATGCGCTCCCTACTTCTATACATCTCCTCGCTCAATACCCTCGTCTCTTTCTCGAGCGAAGTGGCCACCGCCAGCAGTTTCGCGTGTATCACTTCGAAGGAGTCCGCTTTCAGATTAACGCTCTCCAGTTCTCCTTGAATCGCTCCGAGAGCCTCTTTGTTCCCCTCACCCGAGTCGATGACCCTCGTCAGTGCGATATTAATATGCTCTATGACGGAGTCGAGCTCTCCTATCCGGCTGATAACCGCCTTTTTGTCCAGCTCTATCCTCTTTTTGATCATATGCTTAAGATCCTGCATCATCGCATCTGAGGTCAGAAGCTCCGGGTTAGACCTGATCTGTGCGCTGATCGTGGCGAGCTCATCGTCCATACCGGAGGCGATGGAGGGTGTGAGCGAAGCTATGACTATCTGTGCCACGGCATCCATTCCCTCTTCCGAGCGGGTGCCGCCGGGCTGCACACTTCTTCTGAAGCAGCCGACAAGATCGTCGACCATAGATTCAAGATCGCTCTTATCGACTCTGCAGTATGGGTCGAGACGGTTTAAAAAGGTGTCGCTGTACTCCATGACGAAGCTGTTCCACCTCTCCCGTACCGCGTCGATCTCCCGTTTTTGAGAGTGCTCCGACAACCTTTTGCGATCCTCTTCGGCCATTGCGGCCGCCTCTCTGTCATGAAGCAGCGTTATGGTCTGAAGCAGCCTCTTCGCAAGCATGGTGTAGGACTCTATTATCTCCGAAGCCCCCTTCGTATCGCTGCTGCGCGAGAGTTCGGAAGCCATATACTGAACCAGCTGGTCGACAGTCGTCAGGTGCCTCTTTTTCAGATCTTTTTGAAGTTCGGGGGGCAGTCTCTTCAGAAACTTCTCCACCCTCTGGCAATCCTCGACTATTACGTTGGCCCTCTTCGCCTCTTTGCAGAAGAGTTCGCTGTAGAGGTCCGGCGTCAGGTTCTGCCCCCTCGACTTCACCTCCATCAGCGTCTTTTTTATAATCTCCTGAATCGTCATAGGCTCTCTCCTCTCATCGCCATACGCGATATGAAAGCGTCCAGCGCCTTCTGTGCCCCGAAGCGGATCGCTTCGAAACGCTTGGCGTCGGATATGACCGCATTGGGCTCGATAGGGAAGTCGTAGAAGCCGAAAACACTCTCGGTTCCGCGCTTTTTGGGCGATTCGTAGCGCACACTGAGATTCACGTTTGCGCGGTAGTATACTGCATAACCGTTGGCGTCGTACTGTATCGGGGAGAAAGAGACCGATTTGAACCGTATCCAGAGGCGCGTGGTCGCATCCTCTTTTTTGGCGATCTTCGCGCCGAACCGGCTCACTATCGCCTCGTTCATCGCATCTTTTACAAGTACGGCGTTCTCAGGGTCGCGCAGGTAGACCTCTACCTCCGTATATATCTTGTCGGTAAAGACCCTCTTCGTATAGGAGGTCATGGGCTTGTAGCCGCAGCCGGCAAAAACAAGCAGCGGCAGGAGAAACGAAAAAAGGGTTGTGAGCATAGAGCCGAGCCGCTTTCTGTTCAGGGTTCCGTTTTCGACTTTTCGGCTCATTCTCTCCACCTACTTTACAACGAGGTTGACAAGTTTTTTGGGTACAACAATCTCCTTGACAACCCTTTTTCCCTCCAGCCATTTGGGTACGGCCGCCTTGGCCGCCTCGACAATCTGCTCTTTCGTCGCATCGGGCGCGACCTCTATCTGGGCCCTCGGTTTTCCGTTTACAGATACCGCCATAGGGATCGCTTCGACTTCGAAAACCTCCTCGACAATCTCTATCAAGCCAAAATTGTTCCTTTTGAAGAGACGATCGCTGAGCTCCCATGCGATATGGGGCACTATAGGCTCTAGGAGATTCAAAAGAATCCACATCCCCTCCTGCCACACTTCCGCGTTTCGCTGTTTGTCGAGAGCGTTCATAGCCTCCATGCAGGCGGCGATCAGGGTGTTGAAGGTGAAGCGCTCGGAGTAGACCTCTTCGCCTTTTTCAAGCGCTTCATAGACCTTTTTTCTGGCCTCTTTTTCGCTCTTCTTGAGCACCTCGTGGTCGATTCGGGGGAGCTCTTCGCAAGGCTTGCACTTTATTGCTCTGTCGTAGAGTTTGCGCAGGAACCTGTTGGCACCCTCTACCGCACTGTCGTTCCACTCAAGCTCCTGTGTCGGAGGCGCCGCAAAAAGGATGAAAAGACGCGCCGTATCGGCGCCGTACTTCTCTATAAGCGCATCGGGATCTACGACATTCCCTTTCGATTTGCTCATCTTGGCACCATCTTTTAGCACCATCCCCTGCGTCAGAAGCTTTCTAAACGGCTCGTCTATATCGATATATCCCAGGTCTCTGAGCACTTTGGTGAAGAAGCGGGCATACAGAAGGTGCAGTATAGCGTGTTCGATACCGCCGATATACTGATCGACAGGCATCCAGTAGTCTGTATCCTCTTTCGTGAAGGCGGTCTCTTCCCACAATCTTCTCGGTGTCGTATAGCGCAGAAAATACCAGCTCGACTGCACGAAAGTATCGAGCGTATCTGTCTCTCTTTCGGCATCACCGCCGCACTTCGGGCACTTCACATGCTTCCATGTAGGGTGGTGATCCAGAGGGTTCCCCTCCCCGGTAATCTCCACGTCGTCAGGCAGTGTCACCGGCAGGTTCTCCCTCTTCTCCGGTACCACACCGCACACTTTGCAGTGTATCATCGGAATCGGCGCCCCCCAGTAGCGCTGGCGGCTCACTCCCCAGTCCTTGAGACGGAAATTGACAACTCTCTTTCCTATCCCCTGAGCTTCAAACCATTTTATGATGGCATCCCTGGCCTCCTGACCGAAGAGTCCGTCGAAGCCGTCGCAGCCTCTGACCACGCCGTCTTGCGTATACGCTTCACCTTCCGGAAGATCCCCCTCTTCGGGAAAAACGACCGCCTTAATCGGCAGAGAGTACTTTTTTGCGAAGTCGTAGTCGCGACTGTCGTGCGCCGGAACCGCCATAACCGCACCGCTGCCGTACTCCATCAGGACGAAGTTGGCGCTCCATACCGGCACCTTTTCGCCGGTAACCGGATGAAGAGCGTAGATACCCAGCGGCACACCCTCTTTTTCAGCCATATTCCGTTCACGTACCGGCATCCTCTGCATCTGCTCTATTTTGGCTTTTTCCTCATCGCCGATAAGCCCTTTTTCAAGCAGCGATTTTACCAGCGGATGCTCCGGGGCGACGGCCGCATACGTGACGCCGCATATTGTGTCGGGCCTGGTGGTGAAGACTTTGAAGCTATCCATACCGGTCTTGGCCCGACTCTCCTCATCCAGTTCAAACGCAAACTCGAGTCCCACGCTCTTGCCTATCCAGTTGCGCTGCATCGCAATGACCCGGCTCGGCCATCCGTTCTCCAGCTTTTTGAGATCTTCGAGCAGTTCGTCGGCGTAGTCGGTTATTTTGATGTAGTACTGATACATCTCTTTCTGGACTATCGGAGTGTCGCAGCGCCAGCAGCGCCCCTCTATCACCTGCTCATTGGCCAGAACCGTCAAATCGTGAGGACACCAGTTGAGATACCCTTTTTTCCTGTAGACCAGCCCTCTCTCCCACATATCTATGAAGAACGCCTGTTCATATTTGGTATAGAGAGGATCGCAGGTCGCGAACTCCCGCTCTTTCGAGAAAGAGAGCCCGAGTGCCGCAAGCTCTCTGCGCATATAGGCTATGTTCTCGTAAGTCCACTTCTTGGGGTGGACTCCGTTCTTTATCGCCGCGTTTTCGGCAGGCATCCCGAAAGCGTCCCAGCCTATCGGGTGCAGAACGTTGCTCCCCTTTTTGCGCCAGTAACGCGCTATCGCGTCACCTATGGCGTAGTTACGCACATGCCCCATATGGATACGGCCGCTTGGATACGGGAACATACTCAACACATACTTTTTCGGCAGGCTGCTATCCTCTTTCGGTTCGAAACTTCCGTTTTCGTCCCAGAATCTCTGCCACTTCTTCTCAATCTCGGAAGGATCGTATCTCATTCGAAACTCTCATCTATTTTTTTATTTCGGTAGCGGAGGGAGGGAAGGTACCGCTATACCGTTCCCTGCTCATACATGGCGCGAAGGCGTGCCTTCTCCTCCTCCTTGCGCCTCTTTTCGGCAAGCTTCTTGCGGTAGTTTTCCACATTGAACTTCATAACCATAAGAAGAGGCGAAGCTATGAAGATCGAGCTGTATGTACCGACAATGATGCCCACAAGGAGCGTAAAACTGAATCCGTGGATTATCTCTCCGCCCATCAAAAAGAGCGTCAGCACCACGAAGAATGTAGTTAAAGATGTCAGTGTGGTTCGGGATAGCGTTCTGGTTACAGACTCGTCTATGACGTCGGAGAGTCTGGAGCTTTTTACCGAAACAAGCCCCTCCCTGATGCGGTCGAAGACGATAATCGTGTCGTTTAACGAGTAACCAAGGATCGTCAGAAGCGCCGCCAGAATATCGAGGTTAACCTCAATGTTGAAGAGGACTATGGCGCCCATCGCTATCGATATGTCATGAACGAGGGCGATGACCGACGCTATCGCGAATCTCCACTCGAAACGGAACGAAACGTATATCAGAATACCGGCTATCGCGAGCAGAAGGGCCGTAAGCCCCTTTTCTCGAAGTTCGCTCCCCACCTTCGGACCTACCATATCGACGCGCCTGACCTCGAATTTTCCCGTATTCTTCAGAAGCTCTCTCGCCTCATCGCCGATATCCGTACCGAGTCTTTTGCTGCTGGAGCGCACCTTTATCACTATCTCGTCGTCGCTGCCGAAGAAGTTGACGGAAGCACCCTCGAAAACCTTCGAAGAGCGTACGGCTTCGCGCACCTTCTCTATCGGCGCTTCACCCTCGTACTTCACCTGCACCACGGTTCCGCCGGCAAAGTCGATACCGAGGTTGAAACCTTTGGTGAAGATAAGGATATACGAAGCCAAAACGGCGACGACGGAGATGGTGAAGAAGAGCTTGGACTTCGCCATCAACGGGATCGGTTTTTTATATTTGAACAGTTCCATCGATTATCTACCTTCCGCTCCGAGGCCGCTGAGTGCAGCCATCTTTTTTAAATCGCGGCTGAAAATATCACTTGGCATTTACAACCCCTTCCGGCTTTATGCCGAACCAGAGACTCAGCCTCTCTTTCGAGATCTTTGACTCCAGCATCTGCCATATACCGTGCGTTCCGAGAATCGCGGTCAGCATGGAGGCAAGAATACCTATACTCATCGTAATCGCGAACCCCTTTATCGGGCCGGTGCCGTAAGCGTAGAGCACCACCGCCGCTATAAGCGTCGTTATGTTGGCATCCAAAATCGCGCTAAAGGCGTTGGCATAGCCCTGCTCTATAGCTTTTGCTATGCTCTTGCCTTCATGCAGCAGCTCCCGTATACGTTCGTTTATGATGACGTTGGCATCCACGGCCATACCGACCGTAAGAACTATACCCGCCATACCCGGAAGCGTAAGCGTGGCTCCAAAGAGGGCCATGATCGCAAGTATCAGAAACAGGTTTACGACAAGGGCGATATCGGCGACTATGCCGGCTATGCCGTAATAGACGATCATGAAAGCGACCACGGCTATGAAGCCGGCAATCAGGGCGATCATAGACGCCTTGATGCTGTCGGCGCCGAGGCTCGGACCGACACTGCGCTTCTCCTCCATGAAAACGGGAGCCAGCAGCGCGCCGCTTCGCAGCGCGATGGCTACGTCATGCGCCTCTTTTACACTGAAGCCGCCGGAGATCTGGCCGCTCCCTCCGCCTATGCGCTCCCGAATCACCGGCGCGCTGTAGACTTTGTTGTCGAGCACTACCGCGAGCCTCTTGCCCACGTTTTTACCGGTAAAGTCTCCGAAAATCTGCGCACCCTGGGAGTTGAGAGAGAAGTTGATGACCGGCTGGTTGTTCTGGTCGAACGCTACTCGGGCATCGGTGAGCATCGAGCCGTCGAGAATCGGTATCTCTTTTACGAGATATTTGCGGCCGTCCTGGGCACCCTGCAGTATGACGTCGCCGTATTTGGCGGCTTCGGCCGGCGTCATTTTGTCGACGTTCGCGGCCCGCTCCTCATCTATCGCCATCAACTGCAGATGGGCCGCTTTCGCGATCAGCTCCCGAATACGCTGCTCCTGCTCGGGCGTCTTGATTCCGGGCACCTCCACAAGGATCTTCTCTTTCCCCTGTTTCGCCACCGTCGGCTCCGCCAGGCCGAACTGGTCGAGACGGTTTCTAATGGTGTCTACCGCCTGCGTTATCGCATACTTTTTTATCGACTCTTTTTCGGCCGGGGTCAGGGAGACCCTGTACTTCATACCCTCTTTCTGAACGGCGATCCCCTCTATCTTTTTAAGAATCGCGTCCATTTTCGGCATGTCGTCCCTGTCGAGAAGTTCAAACTCGACCATGCCGTTTTTCACCTTGAATCCGTCTATGATAAGGTCCTCATCTTCGGCGGCGTACTTTATGGCGGAGGCGAGCGATTTGACTTTGGATCTTATCGCTTCATCCGTATCGACGCCGAGGAGCATATGAAGCCCCCCCTGCAGGTCGAGGCCGAGAGTGATCTTCGGCCCCTTCTCCGTCTGAAGCAGCGACGGCATGGAGAGCGCTATGCCGAAAATCGCCGCGGCTATGAAGATGACGACACGGTAGTTAAGCTTCATCCTCTATCTTTCTTGCTACGTAATCCGGCACGAGTTTGACGATCGTTTCGTCGTTAAGCTTGATTTTGATAAAATCCTCTTCGGGCTTGATCACTTCGGCGATCAGACCGCCTGTAGTGACGATCCTGTCACCTTTTTTCAGCGAAGCGACCATCTCTTTATGCTGTTTCGCCTGCTTCTGCTGCGGGCGTATAACCAGAAAGTAGAAGATCGCAAACAGAATCAGAAGCGGAAACAATGAAGCTAAAACATTCCCCTGCTCGGCACCGTTCATCTTTAATCCTTCTATGTGAAAATTTCGATGCGCTATTTTAACACCGTTTCGCTAAGTTTAGGCTTTCTTTCAGCACTTTGTGCATCTTTATTCATCTACATGTTTCATTTCGGCCTCCATTTTCCATATCTTCAGACCGTTTTGGGAGTTGTCGCCATCTACTTCTGGCTCACTCTCGAGCGGCCGGCACTCTTTTGGAGCGGCTTTTTCACCTCTCTATTCTGGTTCTGGTGGATCGGACTCAGTTTCCGCTACTACGATCTGGCGTGGATGATCCCTTTTGTAATCGTCGGGGTGGCACTCGTTTACGGGCTGATCTTCTGGCTCATGGGCTTTTTGGGCCATCCGCTTTTACGTGCGGCGGCATTGGGTGTGATGGAGTGGCTCCATCCGATGGGATTCGACTGGTTCAGACCGGCCCTGCTCTTTACCGGCTCCATATTCGGCGACGACCTGTGGCGGCTATGGGTCGTACTGGCGGCACTGGCGCTCTTTGCCGCCGTTCGCGCCAGGTGGCGGCCGCTCCTGCCGCTTTTGATGCTGGGCGCTCTGCACCTGCCCCAAAAAAACCCGCCTCCCGATCTTCCGATAAAACTGGTGCAGACCTCTTTGAATCAGCGCGACAAATGGGATCCGCGCTACCTCAACGCGATAATACAGGCCGATGTAGCCTCCATAACGGAGGCACGAAGAGAAGGCTACAAAGCGGTGGTCCTTCCCGAAAGCGCTTTCCCGCTCTATCTGAATATGGACCGGGAACTGGTCGAAGAGCTGATGGAACTGAGCAAAAAAATAACCATAGTAACCGGGGCGCTATACTACGAAAAGGGCAGATCCTACAACTCGACATACCTTTTTCAAAACGGCAGTCTGAGGGTAATGCACAAAGTGGTCCTGGTCCCCTTCGGCGAGGAGGTGCCGCTACCGTCGTGGATAGGGAAATGGGTCAACAAAATCTTTTTCAAAGGTGCCAGCGACTATCGAACAGCTTCCAAACCGAGCGACTTTTACATGCTTGGACACAAATGGCGAAACGCCATATGCTACGAGGCGACCAGCGACAGGATCTACGAGGGCGAGCCGGAGTATATGGTCGCCGTAAGCAACAACGCCTGGTTCCTGCCCTCCATCGAGCCCTCTTTGCAAAAGCTGCTTCTACAGCTTCAGGCAAACCGCCACAAAACGACGATATACCACGCCACCAACGGCCCCGTTACGGCGGTGATTTCACCGCGCTGACCGGGGATGCGCCTCCATATAATTCGATTTTATTATTTCTTATGCTACTATCATACGGAACACTCTCGAACATGCCGGGCCCAAAAGCCGCGGCAGCGATCTTACGGAAGGAGATATCGGTATGAAAATAGCGAAAGATGTAACGGAACTTATAGGAGGGACCCCCCTTGTAAGGCTCAACAAGCCGAGCGAAGAGACGGGGTGTACGATTCTTGGAAAGTGCGAATTCATGAATCCGGGAGGATCGGTGAAGGATCGTATCGGTAAAAATATGATAGAGCGGGCGCTCGAGAGGGGGATAATAGACGAAAACAGCACGGTCATAGAGCCCACGAGCGGCAATACCGGCATAGCTCTTGCAAGCATATGCGCCGCCAAGGGGATAAGACTA
>JALSXE010000361.1:0-2424 GCA_027072755.1 Campylobacterales bacterium
GTAGCGGACTGCCCGAGCCTACCGCTCAAGGGCCGCCGCCCCCTCGATCTGCGCACCCCTCAGCCTGGCAGCCTCCTGGAAAAACTGGTGTGAGAGCACGATGACGAAGAAGACCTGCCCCAAGATACCGACAGCCGGAATCAGCGATAGCAGGTATAGTATGAAGGTGGTCGTCGCAATGCGCCACTTCGCCTTTTTAAATATCTCTTTCTGCTCCTGAGAGTCGAGAATCTCCCCCGCCACATCCTTTGTAAGCAGTGTGTGAAACAGAAAGTAGAAAGGGGCGTTCATCGCCACTATGTTCAGTACCGGGATGAAGTAGAACGGCAAAGATACGAAGAAAAAGAGGAGGAATAGGCCGAACTGCTTGAGCAGAAATATAAGGTAGTCGACTATGGAAACGGTGGCTCTGCGCTCGATGTTCGGGTAGTGGCGCTTCTGCACTTCGGCAACGATGTAGGGGGTAAAGAAGCCTATGATGATAACGGCCAGGATCACCGAAATCAAAACGGCGAAGCCTCCCCCTATGAGATAAAAGAGCGTTCCGGCGATCGCCTTGAAGATGAAACTGCCCAAAATGGCGGAGATGATCGGGTACTCCTTCGCAAACTGTGCCAATTCGTTCTGCGCATTCACGGCATCCGGGTTCTGTGATACCTGCGCCGCAACGTTGAGCATGTCGAAAAACTCGCCCGATAGGTAGTACAGAAACAGTATCGAAATAAGCAGCGTTATGAAAAAAGGGGCCGTGCTTAGGGCCAGAAACTTCGTTGTGAAAAAGTCTGCAAGGCTTCTGGAGAGCAGTGCCCCTTCTGTATATATATCATCACTTTTTTGCATCCGTGCTCTCCTCCTTCGTCTCTATCAAAATCGCATCTTCCGTATCGTTCTCTTCGCTATCCGGCGATGAAGTCACCCTTTTCGGGGCAGTGCCGTGAAGCGCCTCTATCAGCTTCGCCCGCTGCTCGCCGCTCAGATCTTTCGACGCCACGGTATCGAGAATCTTTTCGGCTATCTTTACGCGTGACTCGTTCTCTTTCTGGTGAAAATATTTCTTCAGGTTGTCTTCGTAGGCGCGCAGTTTGTCCTTTCGCCTTCTGTCGAAGTACCACAGAAGCGCTACGCCCGCGAGCAGAAGCAACATGATGGCACCCAAAAGGGTGTAGCGCTCCATCGCCTGCTCATGCTCAATTTTAAGCATCCTCTCCTTTTCGCGTATAAGCTCCAGCTCCGCCCGCTTCTGAAGCTCCAACTGCTTAAGCTTCGCGGCGCTGCTTATCTTTTCGAGCTCCACGCTCCTGTTCGCCTCGATCCGCGCGAGCTCTTTTTGCGCTTCGAGCTCCTCGTCGCTTACGAAGGTGCGGTACTTTGTCCGCTTTTCTACAGGTATCTTTTTTGTTTCAAACCCGCCGCTGCCGCTGTTGTCAGTAGTGCAGCCGGCTATGAGTAGAACCAGAACGATAGGGAAAAAAAATCTGCCCATATACCTTTATCCGTTTTTTTATATAGTATAGCATAGAGGCTTGTTATAATTGCCCTAAAAAGAGTACCGGGGTGTATGAAAAAGGCGAAGCAGTATGAGTGATGTACTTGTAATAGGTGGCGGCGGAGCCGGTCTTTGTGCCGCTATCGCAGCCAAAGAGGCGGGGGCGAGTGTAAACGTTCTGGGCAAAACATATCCTACCAGATCGCAGACATCGATGGCCCAGGGGGGCATAAACGCCGCTTTGGGCAATGTGGGGGAGGACAGCATAGAGGCGCATATAGCCGATACGCTGAGATCGGCCCATACGCTCGGAGACGAAAACATGATACGCAGGCTCTGTGAAAAGGGGCCCGAAACAATCGGGTGGCTCGACTCCATAGGAGTGCCGTTCAGCAGACTCGAAGGCGGCAGGGTGGCCCAAAGAAGACTCGGCGGCGCCGGCTCGGAGAGAGCCTGCTACGCTCAGGACTATACGGGCCTGAAGATACTTCACACTCTCTACGACACGGCGCTGGGTATGGGGGTGGAGTTTCTGGACGAACTCTTCATGCTCAACTTCATTGTCGAAGAGGGGCGGGTTCTGGGAGTGACCGCCATCGACATAAGAAGCGGTGAAGTGAGGGCGATAGGGGCGAAAAGCGTGGTTGTCGCGACCGGAGGATACAGCGGTTTATATCGCGGTTTCACCACCAACTCTTCGGCTACCACCGGTGACGGTACGGCGGCGGCGGTGCGGGCCGGATGCGTTTTGAGCGATATGGAGTTTGTGCAGTTTCACCCGACCGCCCTCAAAAGGAGCGGCATACTCATAAGCGAGAGTGCGCGCGGGGCGGGAGGCTACCTGCTTAACTCCAGAGGCGAGCGCTTCATTGACGAGTTGAAACCGAGGGATGTGGTGGCCAAAGCGATCTGGGAGCAGATAGAGAGCGGCGAGGATG
>JALSXE010000362.1:0-2423 GCA_027072755.1 Campylobacterales bacterium
GCCTGTAGGCAACGACTGAAGAAGGAGGGGCTGATGGAGCTTGACAGACGATACGCGCAGGCGTGTATGCAGATTTTGCGCAGCGACGACCTGGAGCTTCCCGAAGCGGTAGAGGAGGAGCTCTTCGCAGAGGATTTTACAGCCGAATTCATAGAAGACGAAGAGGGGTCGCTCTACCTCAAGCTATACGGCAATAGACACTTTATGCTTACACAGGTCGTTCCGCTTCTAAAAAACATCGGCCTCGACATACATAGCGAAATATCCTACATAGTGGAGCATGGGGAGCGGAAGATATTCATAAGCCGCTACAAAATAGGAAACGAGAGCCTGACCGAGATAAAAAGGGCGCAGAAAAACGTTTTGGGGCTGATAAAGATGATGCTCTGTAACCCCGCCCTTCCAAACACTCCGCTGCTTCGGATGGCGCTTTTGGAGAATCTCTCTCCAAGAGAGCTGGAGCTTCTTTACGCACTTGTAGATTTCGAGAACCAGCTGGTTCCCTCATTCAACAAAGCCACGATAACGGATGTGCTGATAAGGTATCACGAGATAGCCAGAAACCTGATAGATCTCTTCAACCTGAAATTCGACCCGGCCCTGAAGAGCAGAAAAAGAAAGATGGCGCAGCTTGAAAAGAGCATCCTGCTAATGCTGCATCCGATAACCCATATAACCGAAGATATGGTGATAAGAACCGTATTCGAGATGATCAGGGCGATGGTGCGCACCAACTACTTCATGGGAAAAGATACGATCGCGTTCAAGACGATCACGGACGAAATGCAGAGCCGGCCGAAAGGTATTCAGCCGCATATAGAAGCCTTTGTGCACCACTACCGCTTCAGCGGGGTGCACATGAGGATGGGAAAGATCAGTCGAGGCGGAATCAGGTGGAGCGACCGCTTCGAAGATTTTCGCGTCGAGATCCGCTCATTGATGCTTACACAGGAGGGGAAAAACGCCATAATCGTACCGCGCGGAGCCAAAGGCGGATTCGTAATCAGAGAGCCTAAAGAGAGGCTCGACGAAGAGCGTTTCGCCCACTTCTATGAACTCTACATAGATGCGCTTCTGGATCTCGTGGACAATATCGAAGAGAAAGGGGTGTCCACAGACAGAGCCGTAGTCAGGTACGACGATGACGACACCTATTTCGTAGTCGCGGCCGACAAAGGGACCGCACACATGAGTGACAAAGCGAACGAGATTGCCATGCGGCGCAACTTCTGGATGGGGGACGCGTTCGCCAGCGGCGGCAGCCGAGGTTACAGCCACAAGGAGCTCGGAATAACCGCTAAAGGGGCGATGCGTTCGGTAGAGAGGTTCTTTATAGAGCGGGGGGTGAACATATACGAAACCCCTATCAGCGTCATAGGGATCGGCTCGATGAACGGGGACGTATTCGGAAACGGTATGCTTCTAAGCCCCCATTTCAAGCTGATAGCGGCTGTCAGCCACAACGAAATTTTCATAGATCCGGACCCAGACCCGAAGCTCTCATACGAGGAGCGCAAACGCCTCTTCGAGGCTAGCCCGAAAGGGGGGTGGGGCTATTACGACAGGAGCAAAATCAGCCCCGGCGGAGGAGTGTTCGCAAGAGACGAAAAGGAGATCCAACTCTCTGCGCAGATAAGAGAGCTTATCAAAACATCCCGTAAAAGCATGAGCGCCGAAGAGCTTCTGAGGGCCGTTTTGCGCATGAAAGCCGATCTCCTCTTCAACGGCGGAGTGGGCACCTACGTCAAGGCGAGCTGGGAGAGCAACCTGGATGTAGGCGACAAGGCCAACGAAAACGTACGGATCGACGCTTCGGAACTGAAGGTGAAGGCTGTTTGCGAGGGTGGGAATCTCGGTTTCACGATCCCCGCCCGCATAGAGTACGCAAGGCTCGGCGGTTTCATCAATCTCGACGCCATCGACAACTCGGCCGGTGTCAATACAAGCGACTACGAAGTCAATCTCAAAATAACGCTGGGAAGTCTGGTGAAAAAAGGGCAACTGGACGAGGCGAGCCGGATAGATGCGCTAAAAAAACAGGCGCAGATGGTCACAAACCGCGTTCTATGGACAAACTACTACCAGTCGCTGGCCATCTCACTCGACCACATCAGAAGCCGCAACGACCTCGTTCCGTTTCTGCAGACGATCGGAGTGCTCGAACGGGAGCTTCCGGTGTTTAGCCGCAAGCAGTTTTATATACCCAAAGATGAGAAGATAGAGTTGATACTCGACGAGAACGAAGGTATTGTCCGACCGGTTCTCGGAACGCTTCTTTCATACAGGAAGGTACTCCGCAAAGATCTGCTTCTAAAGAGCGACTTTCCCGATGAGGCGTTCGCACAGGAGTACCTGCTCAAATATTTTCCGAAGAGTTTCGCGGCCATCTACGAGGACGAGATACTGCTCCATCCTCTAAAACG
>JALSXE010000363.1:0-998 GCA_027072755.1 Campylobacterales bacterium
GGTAATGAACATCCCGGTGGCACATCTAAGCGGCGGCGAACTCACATACGGCGCAATCGACGACTCCATACGGCATGCGGTCACAAAAATGAGCCATCTGCATTTTACCGCCACCGAAGAGTATCGGCAGCGTGTAATACGGATGGGAGAGCCTCCGGAACGTGTATTCAACGTAGGAGAAGCGGGGCTCGACAATATTCGCAGCTTGAAGCTCCTTTCAAAAGATGAACTGCAGAAGAGTCTCGGCTTCACTTTCGGGAAGAAAAACGTCCTGGTTACATACCACCCCGTCACTCATGAAAAAGAGAGTACAAATCAGTTTCAAAACCTGCTGGATGCACTCGATGAAATTGAAGGGCTGCAAATCATTTTCACCAAAGCCAATGCCGATGCCGGCGGACGGGCAATTAACCAAATGATCGACCAATATGCAAAAAAGAGACAGAACTGCTCGGTATACACATCGCTCGGTCAGCTTAGATACCTCTCCGCTCTGCAGTATGTCGATGCCGTTGTAGGCAACAGTTCAAGCGGAATCGTTGAGGCACCCTCTTTTCACATCGGCACGATCAACATTGGTAACAGGCAGGAAGGGCGCACACAGGCCGAAAGCGTAATTAACGTGCCTGCGGAAAAAGAGGCCATAATCGAAGCTTTCAAGAAACTCTATTCCGAAGAGTTTCAAAATAGATTGCCGCATATAAAAAATCCGTATGAACAGCGAAATGTAAGCGTAAAAATCAAAAACATTCTCAAAAAATCCGACCTAACCGGCATAACCAAAAAAATATTTTATGACGCGGAGTGCCCATGAGACATATCGGCGGTGAAGTAGAGCTCAAATACTCAAACCATTCCAAGGCCTTTCTTGCCTACAGCGGTCGTGCCGGCATACGTATGTTTTGCAGAAACTTCCCCGATAAAAAGATACTCCTTCCCGATTTTCTATGCTATATTATTGTAGACCTGCTGGAAGAAGAGCAGATGCAGTATGACTT
>JALSXE010000363.1:1008-2407 GCA_027072755.1 Campylobacterales bacterium
ACGAAAATCTCAAAATAGATACAAACAGCGTTAAATCAAAAGATTTCGATGCGCTTTTCATCATAAACTATTACGGTAAAAGGCACGACTACCTGGCTGACGAACTGGACCTTGGGAGACTCATACTGATTCAGGATACGGTCTTCGATCTTAACGTAAAAAACTACCTTAACGCCCCAAAGTGGTACGGTTTTAACAGTTTACGGAAGATGACCGAACTTGCCGACGGATGCATAATCCGTACCAACCTCCCCGTAAAAAACCTCATAGAAAACTGTGAAGGCGCCTTTGTAGAATCAAAATATCTTGCAAAAGAGCTTAAGTATCGTTATTTACATGAAAAAATAGGTAGCGAGTCGGACTATCTGGAACTTTTCGAAAAGGCGGAAAGTATGCTGGATGAACAAAAGCCCCTATGCCGTATAAGCGCAAAAAGTCTTGAACTCTTGTGCACCCTTTTCGAAAACTACGATGAAGAGAAGGCCCGTCGCAGGGAGAACTTTAACATTCTAAAAGAGATGCTCGGGAACTTATGGATAGAGATAGAGACTGAGTTTCCCTCGTTTTTCGTCATAAAAACAAAAAAGAGGGACGAACTCAGGAGGTATCTTTTCGCTCAAAAAATCTTTCTACCTGTGCACTGGCCCTATTTCGGTGTTGAAAATGAACTTTTCCATCAGGTACTCTCCATTCCGGTGTTCTCCAAATACTCAAAAGATGATATGCGTTACGTGGCAGAACACATAAGAGAGTTTCTGGAGCACACCGCATGAGCGACAACCCTACACTCCTCGCCGTTATCCCCGCAAGGGGCGGAAGCAAAAGATTGCCGGGCAAAAATCTAAAGCCGCTTTGCGGCAAGCCGTTGATCGCATGGAGCATAGAAGCCGCAAAACAGAGCCGCCACATAGACTGCACGGTTGTATCTACCGATGACCCGGCCATAGCCGACGCGGCACGAAAGTACGGTGCCGAAACACCTTTTATTCGACCTTCAAATCTGGCAACCGATACATCCGGAACCGTAGAGGTAATAGAGCATGCGCTAAAGTGGTACGAAAACGAGTTAAACCGGAGATTTGACTTTGTTGTTCTTTTGCAGCCGACCTCCCCCCTAAGAACGGCAGAAGAGATCGATGAAGCCGTCGAACTGCTAAAAAAGAAGGGGGCTGACGCCGTCATATCGGTTTGCGAGATGGACCACAGTCCGCTCTGGAGCAATACCCTTCCGCCGGATTTGAGCCTAAAGCACTTCATTAGACCGGAGATACAACACCTCCGTTCCCAGGATCTGCCTACCTACTACAGAATCAACGGGGCAATATATATCTGCAAAACGGAAAAGCTTCTGAAAGAGAAGACCCTTTTTCTAAGCGACAACATATATGCCTATAAAATG
>JALSXE010000364.1:0-2406 GCA_027072755.1 Campylobacterales bacterium
GCCGAATTGCGGGCTTGGCCCGGAATTTGCGTAACATGAAATGGCTTGCGCAAAGAGCAAAATCATCTCGAAATCTTGGATTTCGTAGCTTCAGGGGGTTGTAGGGCCGCTCACCCATGCCGAATTGCGGGCTTTGCCCGGAATTTGCGTAATATCAGTAGTTGAGTGAAAAAAGGGCTCTAAATCAATTTGTTCAACCCGCTTTATGGCCGGCGAATGTAAAATATCCCCTGTAAATCCAATTGCCGAAGAGACAAAGAATGAAAAAGCTTCTTACTGCCCTTATAGCCGTTTTTACTATAAGTCTTCATCTCTATGCACAGGAGGCTGAATACAGCGACGACATAGATGCGAAAGAGGCTGCAAAAATGGTCAAAGAGAACGGTGCGGTTATCATAGATGTACGCGATCCGAGAGAGTTTCTCTATTCGGGACATGCGGTAGGCTCCGTAAATATACCGATATTTTTCGTTCGAATCGATCTTCCACCGATAGAGACGAGAGTGAAGGTGGCTCAGCTCGAAAAGAGAAGAGAGAAGGCGATCCATGTAAAGAAGATCTACCGTCCGATGATGGACGAGAACAGAGACTTCGTGGAAGATGTAAAAAGATTGGTCGGCTCAAACCTGCAAAAGCCCGTGATTCTCATATGCAGAAGCGGTGAGAGATCGGTATACGCCGCAAACAAGCTGGCGAAAAACGGTTTCGAGAACGTATACAACATAGAAGGCGGCTTCATATTCGACTGGAAAGCCTCGGGAATGCCGTGGGGCGGAGAGTAGACATTCAGCATACCTCTTTGTAAAAATCAGCCGAAAGCTTGCATGACCGCAACGGAAAACATTTCACTTTTTTATTTTACTCGGTCCCTAACCCGTAGAACCACTCCCGCCTCCATATGCGGGGTATACGGAAACTGATCGAAGAGGGCAGCGTCCACTACGGTGTGGGTTTTGCAAAGCCGCTTCAGATCGCGTACCAGACTCTGCGGGTTGCACGATATGTATATGACGGTATTAAAACCCGCAACCAACCTTGCGGTCCCCTCGTCGAGTCCGGCCCGCGGAGGATCCACAAGCACCGTTTTGAGATCGTACTCTCCTAGCTCAACGCCCCGAAGCCTTCTAAACACCCTTTTGCCCTCGAGAGCTTCTGTAAACTCTTCGCTGCTCATTCTGACGAACTCTATGTTTTCCACGCCGTTTAGATAACAGTTCTCGAGTGCCGCATGAATGGAGCGTTTGGATATCTCCGTGGCTATAACCCTGTCAAAGAGGGTCGAGAGAGGAATCGTAAAGTTTCCGGCACCGGCGTAGAGCTCGCAAAAATCTCCCTCGCCGTACTCTTTCGCTCCTCTCATAGCCCACTCTACCATCTTTTCGTTGACTCCTGGATTGGGCTGGGTGAAGCTCTGCTCGTAGTGTCTGTAAAGATATTTTCTACCCTCTATTTCGAGTCTTTCTGTAACAAACTCTCTCTCCAGAACCTCCTTCTGCCCGCGACTGCGCCCTATGAGGGCCGCATCGACAAACTTTTGAAGCTCATATGCCTCCGCCCTCCATCCCTCTTCGAGCCTCCTTCGATACAGCATCGTGACGAGAGTCTCACCGGTAGTCGAAGAGAGGAACTCTATACCGAAAAGCCCGCTTTTGAGCTCTTCGTTCCCGTTGATATACTCAAGAAGCCTCCACATTCTGCTCTCTATCGCTTCGCATACCATAGGGCACTCTTTCAGCAGCACGAATCTACGCTTGTCGAGGTGGCGCATCGCATAGCTGCAGATACCATCTTTATGGTAGATCTTGTACTCTGCTCTCGCCCTGTAGCGGGCCTCTTTAGACTTGTAGACCTCAACCTCATTGCCGTAAAAGGGTGAGAGAAGTTTCGAAAGCTCCCCTCTTTTGAGCTGGAGCTGACCGGCATAGTCGTATTCGTAGAGTGAGCAGCTGCCGCACTCGCCGAAGTGTGCACACCTCATTTGAAACTCTCCACTAGGTTGCCCACAAGCAGATGCCACCCGTCGACGAGCACGAATATCAGTATCTTGAACGGCAAAGAGATCATGACCGGCGGCAGCATCATCATACCCATACTCATCAAAACCGAGCTGACGACCATATCTATGACCAGAAACGGCAGAAAGATCAGAAAACCTATCTCGAACGCGGTCTTAAGTTCACTGATCATGAAAGCGGGCAGCAGTACCGTCAAAGAGACGTCGGCTTCCGTCCGGGGGTTAGGCAGGTTTCTGATGCGGTAAAAGAGAGCCAGGTCGGCCTCCCTGGTATTTCTGAGCATGAAAGATTTGAAGGGCTTTACAGCCTCTTCGAAAGCCACATCGTACCCGATCTTTTTGTCCATATACGGCTTTATGCCGTTTTGGTACGCCTCTTTTCCCATCGGTTC
>JALSXE010000365.1:0-2404 GCA_027072755.1 Campylobacterales bacterium
CAGTATGAAGGCGTCCGTCAGAGGAAACGTAACCGGGCCGCCGGCGGCCCGGTTACGTTTCCTCTGACTGACGCCTTCATACTGACACCGATCTGCCCCCACTCCCTTACGCAAAGACCGCTTGTGATTCCCGCCGACTTCGAAATAGAGATAAAGACACCGGAAAAGGAGTCGCTCGTCATAATAGACGGCCAGGAGCAGTACGACTTCGGTCCGGAAGATACGCTTGTGATAAAAAAGGCTCCCATAGGCGCGAGGCTTATACACAGGGTGGAGCGGAACTATTTCGATGTGCTGCGCGAAAAACTGTCGTGGGGGCAGGGGCGATGATAGAGAGGTTCTATGCGAAGAGTCTCGTCGGTTTCGAGACGATCGATCTTGAGCTTAAGTCGGGGCTTGTTGCGGTTACCGGACCGAGCGGGGCCGGCAAGTCGGTCTTTATGGGCTCTCTGCTTGCACTCTTCGGCCTGGGCGATGTCAAAGCGGAGCGCTCCGAGGCGCTCTTGAAGAGGAGTCCGCTTCTAAACCTCGAGAGCTACGAGAACGACGAATCCGAGATCACGCTCCGTGCCGTGAAGAGGGAGAAGATCAGGTACTTTCTGAACGATCTGACCATCTCGAAAAAGCGGATCAGGGAGATGATGAGCCCCGTCGTAAGACATATAGCGCAGCGAGACAACCGTGAGCTCTCACCCGAGCTCCTTCTGGAGCTGGTAGATGCCATGGCCGCCTTTTCCGACCCGGGATTTGCGGAGCGAAAAGATGCGTTTGTTCAGCTATACGGGGAGTACCGCCGAAAGAGCGACAGGCTCGAGACGATGCGCTCCGATGAAAAGCGCGTAAGGGAGCTCATAGAGTTCGCGGAGTTCGAGATATCCAAGATAGACGAGACGGCTCCGAAACCCGGAGAGGACGAGGAGCTTATGAGGATCAAACGTAAACTCTCCAAAAAGGAGAAGATCGCGGAGGCGATAGCCAAAGCTTCGCTGATCTTCGAAGCCGAGCAAGATGTTCACGAGGCTCTGGAGCTCATAGAGAGCGATTCGGCCCTCTTTGACGAGGCGATGAATATGCTCAGAAACGAATTCGAAAGGGCGCAGGAGGCGCTGGAGGAGCTTGAAGATACCGACGTCGAGCGTGTTTTGGACCGTATTGAGGAGCTGGCGGCACTAAAGCGCAGATACGGCTCTATCGAAGAGGCCCTCGCATACAGGGAGGAGAAGATAAAGGAGCTCGAGTACTATAGAAATATCGATCATGAGCTCGGTGATCTCGAAACAGAAGTGCAGATGCTCCTTCTGGCTCTAAGAAAAGAGGCCGAAAACATAAGCTACAGCAGAAGGGAGGCTTCGCAGAAGGTGGAGAGGTTCATAAACGGCTATCTCGAGCAGTTGCGCATGCCGCCTCTGCGTCTGGAAATCTCTCCCAAGCCTCTGGACGCTTCGGGAGTGGATGAGGTAAGAATCGATCTTCAGGGATCCTCCATCGATACACTAAGCGGCGGCGAGTTCAACCGTATAGGTCTTGCCGTTCTGCTCTGCAAAAGCGAGCTGGCCGGCGGGGAGGGTATACTCCTGATAGACGAAATAGACGCAAATGTCAGCGGTGACGAGTCGATAGCGATAGCCAGGCTCCTGAAGGCCCTTTCGAAAAACTATCAGATCGTGGCCATTTCGCACCAGCCCCATCTGAGTGCAGCCGCTTCGCAGCACATTCTCGTGGCGAAAGAGGGTGGCGCAAGTGTGGCCAGGGTTTTGAAAGATGTGGAGAGGGTCGCGGAGATCTCGCGAATGATAGCGGGAGAGAAGGGTATGGCCGAAGCTTCGAAACTGGCTAAGAAGATTTTGAAAGAGTTCGCCTCCTGAAAAAGGAGCTCTGCAAATAGGGTACAATTATCCCGAAATTTTACCGCGGGAGCCCTACCGAGATGATAATAGACACACACTGCCACCTCGACGATTCACGATTCGATGAAGATCTCGAGGAGGTGATCGAGCGTGCCGAAAGCAGGGGTGTAGGCGCCTTTCTGATTCCCGGAGCCGATCCCGATACCCTGCGGAAGGCCCGTGAAATATCGTACAGCTATCCCGGAGTCTTCTATGCCGCCGGCGTACACCCCTACGATTTGCAAAAGTATGACGAAGAGCTTCTGCTCGAACATCTGAAGGATCCAAGGTGCATAGCCGTCGGAGAGTGCGGTCTGGACTACTACAGGTTGCCGGAAGATGAGGGAGAGGCGCACGAGATCGTGGCCCGCCAGAAGCGGATATTCTCTTTGCAGATAGAGATGGCCAAGAGTGTGAAAAAGCCCCTCATCGTACACATTCGAGATGCGAGCAGCGATTCGATGCGGCTTCTTTTGGACCACGGCGCGTCGGAAGTGGGGGGAGTGCTGCACTGCTAC
>JALSXE010000366.1:0-2401 GCA_027072755.1 Campylobacterales bacterium
GTTACGACACTCTTTTCCTTTTGGTCCATCATGGCGAGGATTGTATCGTGGACGATCGCAAAAGAGAGCATGCATATAAGCAAAATGATAATTTTCGATTGCATTGCCACCCCCCTGCCAAAAATTTAATGAAAATCTATCTCAAATGGTTTTAAAAATCCTAATTGAAACCAAATATAGATCGATTTTCCAAGTTAAATTGAATATATCTTTTTCCTATTCCGCTCCAATGGTAAAAAACTTGCTCTCATCTTGATTTAACTTTCAGTTTGTTGTTATATTTTCCCCTATTTATCCGCTTTTGACTAAAAATGCATATCCCTTCCCATTCCCATACCATGCCCTTTTCCACATCCTAATCCTTCGGGCGGGAAACGATCGTACATCCAGGCGGCGATGGCTTCAAGTTCCTCCTTCGTCACATTTCCCTTCTGCGAAGGCATCAGGCCGAATCTGCGAATCTTCTGAGGCATGCAGAGCGCTTTCTTTTCACTGGGATGGAGCACATAATCGACCACGAAGGCCACCGCACTCTTTTTGTTGTGGTATGCCGTTTTGACATGGCGCATGACCCCAATTGCAGGAGGTGCGATAAGCGATGACATATCGGTCGGTCGGGTTTTGAGATGGCAGGCTCCGCATTTTTGATCGAACAGGGATTCCGGACTTTGCATCGTACCGGCAAAACCTGCCGATGCCAGGAGAAGGGAGAGCCAAAGAGCGTTTGGATATTTCATAAAGAGATCCTTTCGTGGGAATGATTCTATGTAGCATCATGGCATAGCTATGTGAATCGAAGATGAATTTTCCGTTTTTTGGGATGGCCAATCGACAAACCATTTCATTTTTTGATGCTGAAACTTTTTAATTAATGAATGGTTAACAGATTTCCGTTAATGTTACAAACCAAATTTTGAATTTCAGGAGACATGATGAAAAAAGCGCTTTTTCTCTCCGGTCTGGTTCTCTTCTCTTCCATTGCCGCTGCTGAAGAGGTCGTTCTTGAAGAGATCGAGGTAGAGTCTTCGACTATCGAGGACATATCTTACAGTCCGAAAACGGAGCCTTCGACGGTCAACGTGATCGATGAACAGAAATATGAAATCATCGATCCCAAAAATATCAACGAAGCGCTTCGGACGATTCCCGGCGTGACCGCCGACGTCCGATCGGGCGATACGGTAGAAATTCACATTCGGGGTGTCAATCAGCAAGAGTTCATGTGGGAAGATACCGGTGTCGCCATCGTCATCGACGGTGTACCGGTACTGCAAAACGGCGGAAAGGTCAAATTCAATCTCGACAATATCGAAAGCATCAAAGTGATCAAAGGGGGTGCATCCTATCTTTACGGTCCCAATGCGATGGCCGGTGCCATCATCATCACGACCAAGAAACCCAAAGGTAGAAGCGATGTCACCGTCAGCGCCGATTACGGTTCCTACGCCTACCAGAACTATATGGCTACGTTGAATCATGTCACGGACCAGTACGCCATGGTGCTCAACGGCAGTTATCGCTATACTAGCGGTTACTGGGATATGACCGAAAACTGGACGGGATCGGGAAACGGCAAATTTACCTGGTTTCTCGATGACATGAGCGATGTGACCTTCGGGGCCGAATACACCAAAAAGTACGAAGAGAGTTCTCGGGGAAGTGTCACCGGTGTCACCAACGCCGAAATCGACCCGACCGGTGCCAGCGACAACGATCTCCCTTACAATCACGATTATGAATCCGACATTCAGCGCTATTTCGTCACCTACAACAGAGACTTTTCCGATACAGACAATCTGATGGTCAACGGGTACTACTATTCGGACAAATACGATTACGAATCTTCTCCGCAGGATTTGAACGGAGATAGAACTGAAGACGACTGGACACGGGACAACAACGAAGACATTTATCAATACGGTCTGAAATCGGAGTATCGTGGCGTCTATCAGAATCTGGGGTATATGGTGGGCCTGGATATCGGCCAGCGAAAAATGGATGACGACTGGGTAAGAACGATATCCTATTCGTCCCGACGAGGGGATTATTATGCCGGTGAATCGAGTACGAGCGAATCGACGGAAGATCGTTTCGGATTCTACGGTGAAACCAAACTGAAGATTACCGAAGATTTTGCATTCATCTTCAATGGCCGTTACGATTATGAAAAATATGAACTCGACGTGACCAATAAAGAGTATAACGGCACAAACTGGTCGACCACATCCACTATGCACGACGACTCGTTCACCAACGGTTCGTTCCGCGTGGGGATCACCTATCAGCTCAACGGAAGGACAACGCTATACAGCAACGTCTCCAGCGGTTTTCGGAATCCGAGAATTTACGAACTCTATGCCTACGACTTCGATCCCGATCGTTACAGCCAGAATAATTCCGA
>JALSXE010000367.1:0-2396 GCA_027072755.1 Campylobacterales bacterium
TCGTAGGATAGTTCGAGTCTTTTTGCCATATCGAACTGGGATTCGGATATGCCGGTGTTCATTGACTGGTATTCAGCCTGTGAAGCTTCTCTTGTCATTAGAAGTTCGGTTTTCCAGGTTTGAAATTTGACTGCATCCGCACCCGCTTTTGCCGCTTCATCCACAAGTCTCTTCGCCGTTTCCAAACTTCCGTTATGGTTGACTCCGGCTTCGGCGATAATAAAAGTTTTACCCAATGCATTCCTCCGATAGGCGGTATTTTAAAAAATATCGCGGGCTCCTGTTTGAAAACTCGCTCTCCCAGATCAGATTGTAGCGTCGGTATCTCTCCTTGTCAAAAATTTTGCCGGCTATATAGAATGGGAGGGTGAGGCTGGAAAACTGCCTTTTAAATCTTAACAGTGTATCATCCTGCATATTTGTACGCCCTCCGCCCAAAAAAGTGTATCTGCATCCATTCTCCGCGGCTTTGTCGAAAATGTTGTCGAACAGCAGGTAGTTGCCGTTTAGTCTCATCTTTTCCGATCGGTTTGCCGAGAGATGAATATGGGCGATATCTTTTCCGTAGAGTACAAAAGCGGTTGATACAATCTCTTTATCATCCCTTACCGCATACAACCGGCTAAACGGGAGGTCGTAAAGTTTCTGAAAATATTCACGATCGAAAAAATAGAATTTATCGGCACGGTTTCTGCACATTGTCGAGGTGTAGAGATCGTAAAATGTTTCAAGATCATCCGTCTCTTCGAAAGCAAGCAGAGTTTCGCACTTTCTGAGCTTTCTGCGCAATTTGGATGAGTAACCGGATCTTCGCTCGTCTCTGCCGGCTTTACAATCCACATACACGGTTGGTCTGTCTTCGGAAACGAAGTCGAAAAGCTCTTTCATCTCGGGTATATCGGCATTGAACGGGTGAAACCGTATAAACTCCGCAACGATGCGCTCATTTCTGCACTTTTGAATATAGGCCTCATAAGCCTTTTTCAAAAAATCTTTCTCGGCATGGGTGGTAATATATCCGCCGTAACCGTATGCGGTTTCGAGATCGAAAAAACCCTCATCGACCCCGATCGTGCCGATGGTTTTTATGGGTCGTTTTATCGATATCGTTTTGAAAAGTTTGCCGTTTTCACGATACTCGAACTTAAAGAGTTCATCTTCTCCGCCGAGGTATAGCTTTGCGTACTCCTCCTGAAAGTATGGATCTATGCTCAAATCTGTCTGCATACGTCCGTTACCGGATATCAATCGCGATCCTTGTGTCTGTAGTTTGCCATTATGCGTGCAATTTCCGAATCGCTATTGGCTTTTTTGAAATCGTTGATATTTCCTATATCCAGCCAGTACTCCCTGATCAGGTACGGTATACAGTGTTTACCGGCTTCTATGAGTCTTTCGAAAAGCTCAGGCATATCAAAAAAAGTATCATCGGGTATGTATGCCAAGGATTCGGGGTCAAGAACGTATATTCCGCTGCTGACGTAAAAGGTGTGAAGGGGCTTTTCGTCTATTCCCGTGATTCTATTTCCTTCCACTTGGATCACACCGTAAGGCACCTGCACTTCATACTCACGAACCCCCATGGTGGCGACCGCATTTTGGGTTATGTGATGTTTGATCATCTGGCTGAAGTCGAGGTTGGTAAGTATGTCCCCGTTCATCACGAAAAACGGTTCGTCCAGCAAACCTTTAAGCAGTGCGAGAGGTCCGGCGGTACCGAGACGTCGCTCCTCCTTAACATAAGTGATATCGGCGTTGAATCTGGAGCCGTCTTTGAAATAGTCCTCTATCATCTCGGCCTTGTAGTTAACACAAAGAATAAAGTTCTTAAAGCCCTGTCTGACAAAATCGATAATTATCTTTTCCAAAATCGGTTTATGTTCTATTTCCAGGAGAGGCTTCGGAGTGCTGTTTGTAAGTGGTCTCAGTCGGCTTCCGAGACCGCCAGCCATAATGACAACTTTATTCGGGTAGAGCGTGGGGCGCAACAGGTTTTCCATGATCTCGACCGTTACTACTTTTCCTCTGTCGTCCACAATCGGAATTTGAAACACCTCATTGTCGATGGCGGTTCGTAGCACCTTCTCTCTAGAGTCGTGTATGGAACAGGTTATGGGATCGGGGTTGTAAACGGTTCTGACAGGATCATCAAGGCTCAAACCTCTCAGAAGAGCCCTGCGTATATCTCCGTCCGTAATGGTTCCGAGCAACCTGTCGTTTTCATCAAATACAAGGACAATTCTGTTTTGGTTTATGACCGCGAGGGCATCTTTTATTGTTGCGTTTTCCTTCAGTGAAACCGAGAGGGGGCTCATTGCCGCTTTCCTTTTGTTTGCATTGTTACTCCGCTGGGCAAGTTGATCAATCTATCCGATAGAAAATCGGAATTGGGAGTC
>JALSXE010000368.1:0-2385 GCA_027072755.1 Campylobacterales bacterium
TACATCTTCGAACGTCAGGGCGCGCTTTCTGATTCTCATAAGGTTTCTCCTTCGTTATTTTTCATATGCTACGGCTCTCTCGAGGCTCAGTGCCCCGTCGAACACCGTCTGCTCGTCAAAATGTCTACCTATAAGTTGGAGCCCTAAGGGTAGTCCTTCGGCACTCTTTTGAACCGGCAGGCTTATCGCCGGCAGACCGGCAAGGTTTATACCGATCGTATAGGCGTCGCTCAGGTACATCTGAAGCGGATCGGCCATCTCCCCGAATTTGAAAGCGGGAGTCGGAGCCACCGGAGATAGTATCAGGTCGGCATCTTTGAACACCTCTTCGAACTCATCTTTTATCAGGTGGCGCACCTTCTGCGCTTTGAGGTAGTAGGCATCGTAGTATCCAGAAGAGAGGACGAAACTTCCAAGCAGAATCCTGCGCTTAACCTCTTCTCCGAACCCTTCGCTTCTGGTTTTGAGATAGAGCTCTTTGAGATCGTCGGCACCTTCGGCACGGTTTCCGTATCTTATCCCGTCGTATCGGCTCAGATTGGCGCTCGCCTCCGCAGTAGCGATGATATAGTAGGCGGCTATATCGTATTTCGCACCCATCATCTCTTTGTGGACGATCTTGTGGCCCGCCTCTTCAAGAGCTTTTATCGCGGTCTCGTAAGCCGACTGCACCTCTTTGGAGGCATCTTTTATATAGTTGTCTACGACTGCGACGGTAAGCTTTCTGTCGGGATCGAGATTTGGGGCCACAGGAACGTACTCCACATCCGCACTCGTACTGTCACGGCTGTCGTGCCCGCTAATAATGTCGTATAAAATAGCGGCATCTTCCACATTCTGAGTCATCGGTCCTATCTGATCCAGACTCGAACTGTAGGCTCCAAGCCCCCATCTGCTTACACGCCCGTAGGTCGGTTTCATCCCCACTATGCCGCAAAACGCGGCCGGCTGCCTTATGGAGCCTCCGGTATCGCTTCCCAGAGCCGCTATCGCCACACCGGCGCCAACTGCTGCGGCCGATCCGCCTGAAGAGCCTCCGGGAACACGCTCCGGGTCGTGCGGGTTCAGGGTCTTTCCGTAGAAGCTGCTCTCGGTAGAACTTCCCATAGCGAACTCGTCCATATTGGCACGCCCGAACGGAGAAAGCCCGGCCGCTTCAATCTTTTCGATCACCGTAGCGTTGTATGGAGCCACATACCCCTGCAAAATTCTGCTCGCCGAGGTAACACTCCACCCTTTTACCTGTATGTTGTCTTTTATGAGCAGCGGGACGCCTTCGCCGGCTTCATCGAACGCGATATAGGCGTTCAGATCCGACCTCTCCTCCGCTCTGCGCCTAATATCTTCACGCAGTACGGCTATCTCATCTTTTGGAAGCTTCAAAGCCTCTTTAAGCGTTATCAACCTTCTCTCCTTTTCTTCATCTTCAAAAGGGCTATACCAAGCGCTACAGCCGCCGCTATCACCCCTATCGTCTCGACTATTACAGGCCATGTAACGGGCTTGCTCAGATCAAACATTCAAAACCTCGGCACACCGTTCGCACAATCCGTCCTCTTTAGGTGCGGCAAAGCGCCAGCAGCGGGGGCATTTGTGTCCGGACGCCCTGACTATTTCGAATCTGTCTCCCTCTATCTCGAACTCACCGAGCACTTCCGTGTCGGCTTCCCCCCTGATCTCGCTCACCACAAACCAGTCTTCGGCGTCTTTGGCGCTCAGGATATCGAGCTTTTCACTCTTCACGGCGATACCGAGCTCAAGCGTCTGCTTTATGAGACCCTCTTTTTTCAGGCGGTCGACAATTTCGAAAAAGGCCTCTCTCGCCGCTATCATATACCCTTCATCCAATGCGCTTTCGGGTTTTTGCAGCGGCTCGTAGCGAAAATCGAAAATATCCTCCGCTTCACCCTTGATCACGGCGGGGGCGTACTCGAGCAGCTCGTCGCATGTATATGTGAGTACCGGGGCTACAAGCGGTATGAGCGCACGCGCTATCATAGCTACCGCACTCTGACTGCTCCTTCTTGTCGGGCTGTTTTTCTCTTCGCAGTATAGGCGGTCTTTAGTTATGTCGAGGTAGATCCCGCTAAGCTCGTTGGTCAGAAAATTGTTGAGTGTATGGAAGCCTTTAGAGTAGTCGTAAGTGTCGAAAGAGGCTCTCATCGAGTCGAAAACTTCGGCCGCCTTTTTGACAATCCAGCGGTCTAGCTCTCCCATCCGGCTCGGTTCCATGACACTCTCGAGATCATCCACATTTGCCAGCAGAAAGCGGAACGTATTGCGGATTTTACGGTAGTTTTCCGCCACCTGTTTTAGTATGGCATCGCTTATCTTTAGGTCGCTCTTGTATTCGCTCATCGCAACCCAAAGTCGCAGAATCTCACT
>JALSXE010000369.1:0-9335 GCA_027072755.1 Campylobacterales bacterium
CCGTAGGACGTTCGTTCAAAATTACCGAAGCCGAAGGAAACAGGGTGATCTCCGTCTCCGGAGTCTCACCTGCACGGCTTTTCAGAAGATACCTCGGAGATGATGTGGTCGCCGCCATGCCGGGAATCGGATCGGCATTTCCGTTTATTGTACGAAGAGACAATATGCTCATAGCGCGGGGAATCATAGGTGTGGAGGGCGAGAGTTTCATAGTTTCCGGCAATATCCGTGTCGGAGACGAAGTATATATAGGTTACGGAAATCCGTACTCTGTACTTCAGCAAAACGGACTCCACAAGAGGCTCGTACGCAAAATTCCCGACCCCGATGCGATCCTTAGCTTCTACTGCGAAGGCAGAAAACACTTTCTTCCAAGAAGTGTGGTCGAGTACGAGGAGAGGGTTTTAAACTCCATAGCCCCTACCTGCGGAATGTTTACCTTGGGAGAGTTTTACGGAAAAGGGCGTATGGATTTTCTGAACTTCAGCTCCACGGTAGTTGCACTAAAAGAGGGAGAGCCGGGCGGTGCGAAAGAGTTTGACTTTCCCAGGCCACCGAAACTCAGGGATCTCGAGCTCGTATCGGAAGGGTTGTTCCACTTTATAGATGTACGAGTAAAGGAGCTTGAAAATCTGGCCTACTACGATGAACTGACGGGAGTCCCTAACAGAAACCTGTTTAGCGCTATTTTGCAAAAGAGCATTGCGAATGTGTCGAAAAAAGATAGGTGCGGTGCACTCTTTTTCATAGATTTGGACAACTTTAAAAACATCAACGAAACCGCCGGTCACAGCGAGGGCGATGAAGTTTTGAGAGAGGTGGCGAAACGGCTGAAAGAGGGTTTGGGCAAGAAGCGTACACTCTGCCGTTTAGGCGGAGACGAGTTTGTAATAGTGGCTGAAGATATGGAGGATAGAGCGGAGACGGCAGATTTTGCGGAGGAGATTCTCCATAGACTTAAAGAGCGAATCGAGTTTGGAGCGCACGGCTACCATCTGACGGCGAGTGTGGGGATTACTTTTTTCTCGAAAGAGAACAGCGACGTGGGAGAGATCCTGAAGCAGGCCGACATAGCGATGTACAGGTCAAAAAGGGGCGGAAAAAACAGGTGGAGCATCTATCTCGAGAGCATGGGGCAAGACGCGATGGAGCGTTACCGGATAGAGCAGGAGCTTCGAGCGGCGATAAAAAACCGGGAGCTTGTTCTGCACTATCAGCCGCAGTACGACATTCGGACAGGGCGCATTGTCTCGGTAGAGGCTCTGGTGAGGTGGAACCATCCCGAGCGCGGAATGCTCTTTCCCGACAGCTTCATCGAAGTTGCCGAGTCGTCCGGCCTCATAGTACCTTTGGGTGAGCTTGTACTGGATATGGCTCTGGAGTTTCTGTCCGGTTGCAGCTGCATAGAGAGAGTCGCGGTCAATATCTCCTCGAAGCAGTTCAACGATGCCGATTTTTTCTCTATCCTGATGCGTCTTTTGCAAAAACATGCGGTCGATCCGCACAATTTGGAATTGGAGATGACAGAGTCGGTCGTTATGGATGACGACAGTGAGACAACAGACCTTCTCTTCTCATTGGCCGCCGAGGGCATAAAACTGAGTATAGACGATTTCGGTACGGGGTACTCCTCTTTGAGTTATCTAAAGCGTATGCCCATAAGCACTCTGAAAATCGACCGTTCATTCGTTATGGATATACCGAAAGACGAGAGCGATGTAGCGATAGTCAAGAGTATAGTGGCCATGGCCAGGGCGCTTGGACTCAATCTGGTAGCGGAGGGTATAGAGACAAAAGAGCAGGCAGAGTTTTTCAAAAGAGAGGGTGAAGTAGTGGCACAGGGCTATTTCTACTCCAAACCTGTCGAGGCGGAAAAACTGCAGAAACTGGCAAGAGGAGAGAGCTAAAGAGATCCTGCACAGATTTGGTGCCGTTTCTCGAATAACTCTTTCGATCCTACCTCATACTATAACCATTCCTCCCTGTACCGCTGCCTCCGCAACCGGTAACAACATAGTTCCTGCGGTTAACGAGACAGCCTATAGTCCTATGAAAATCCGCCCTAATACGAACGAAATCACTGCATCAAAACTTTTAGTCTATTTCTTGATGTAATAATAATATTTACAGTCGTTGATATAAAACAGGAAAAAATGGTATAATTTAGTTTTGACAACTAAAGAAGTTTTAGTCTATACCTTTAACAAAAAAACTTCAATGAGGGGGGTGAAAAGATGCAGCATACTACATTGAGGCTTTTATGGGCATTGTTATTTCCGGCTCTTCTTTTCGGCGGCGGCCTGGTGACAGGCGCGACGAAACATGCAAAGTTTGAAAGCGGCGACATGGTACTCTTTGAGACCGATTTCAGTCAGTGTCCGGTAGGTGAGTTTCCGGAAGAGTTCGATAGGATTGAAGGTGCGGTAGAGTGTGTCAAATATAATGATCACATCTGGGTCGCCCCTTCCGCGAAAGGAAGGATCAAACTGTGGAAAAAGATCGACCTCGGCAGCGGAGATTTTTCCATAGAATTCACGGCGGTACGATACGGAAGCGGGGACAATCTGGTGCTCGACCTTTTTCAAAACGATAAAAACGGATGGGATAAGAAGAGAATCAAACGGTCTCTCAAATATGCCATGCAGTATTGCGAAATAGACCTGGAGGGTCTCGGTCTTGCCCGCACCGTCAAACCATGCGATAAAAAGCCGATGCATTTTGCCATCCAGGTTCGTCGCCGCCAGATGCGCCTCTTTCTCAACGGCAAACGTCTCGCCGTACTTCCCTGGCCGCTGAAGAAGGGTGAAGCTGTCAGCGGTTTCTCCATTTTACGGGGTGATAGCTATTTCCCAAAACCGTACGATCTGCTCATCTCCGATATTAAGGTGGCCAAATACACAAAAAAAGAGGCAAAACCGCCCCCCGAGAAGCTGGGTATCGGTGTCAAAAAGACCAAGGAAGGGATGAAGCTGACGGTACCTGAAAAGGTACTTTTCGATTTTAATGAGTTCATCCTCAAACCCGAAGCCAAAGAGGCTCTTTCTGTAATCGGCGATATTATCCGAGAAAACCCCGCCAAAAAAATTGTCGTAACCGGCTACACCGACAATGTAGGAAGCGATGCCTACAATCTTAAGCTCTCACTGCAGAGGGCCCAGTCGGTGGCTGACTATCTGATCTACTGTGAAAAGGTCGATCCCAAACTGTTCAAAATCGTAGGCAGAGGCAAAAAAAATCCGATCGCATCCAATGCTACGAAAGAGGGGCGGGCCAAAAACCGTCGGGTAGAAATAGGGCTTATCAAGTGAAACGGCAATGATCAGGTCGACTCGATATCTATCTGAAAAGAGATGGGGTACGTGTCGAAACGATCCCTCCGGCATGGCTGGAGAGATTTTTTATAAGGTTTCATAAAATCAAGGAGGCTTGTGATGAGACGAAAACTTTTAGTACTGATGTTAACACTGGGACTCGGCGCTTTTGCCGGAAATCTGCCGGAGTACCGATCCCTTTGTAAGCAGTTACCCGATTTCGGCGGATGGACGGTGACAAAGTGTGACGGTATGAAGATGACCAACCCGATGTTCGGAGAGGTCGTTACCGCATCCAAAACCTATACCAGTGGCGATAAATCGGTGGAGGTGTCGGTGCTCAGCGGTATGCAGGCGATGATGATGTGGGCCCCCTATCAGTCGGGTACGACGATAGAGAATGACAACGAGCTGATGAAAGTCGAGACGATCAACGGCTTTCCTGTAGGGATCACATACGACAAGAAAGCCCGCAGCGGCGGCGTGGCGGTACAGCTTGCGCCCAATGCGGTACTGGTGCTCAACTATGAGAAGATGGATTGGAAAGAGGCGTTGAAGCTGGCAAAAAAGTTCGACTGGAAAAAACTGCGCTCACTTTTTCAGTGAAGCCTTCCCTGTCGGGTCCTCTTCACTCTTTCGGTCGATGATTGCAAACGGCGACCGGGCAGTGATTGCCCTAAAAAGCTCTCTTAACGCTTCATCGATATCAAACTTCTATATGCTCTTCCGGTAGAGATCTATATTCTACCGGATTGATACAGGCTTCCAAAGCGATCACTGCTCGACAGACTCCTATATATACTGAAGATATATCTCGTAGAGAGAGTACTTTTTGGTATTGTAGATGGTGTGGTCGAGGTTAGTATTCATTATACGATACTTGATCGCATAACCGCTGTCTATAACTATCTTTTTCGCTTTCGCAGCTGTCATTTTGGAGAAGATAGAACTCTTTTTCATCTTGTCGGATAAGAGATCGTATCTGCTGTTCTTTGCGAGCGTAGTAGTTTCCGGTGCGATTTCCCTGTTCAGGCCCGATAGCGTATTGGCGCCGCTTCCGTAGTATGCAGTGATGGAGCTTATGGTCAGAAACGACTTGGTTTTGTTCGTACCTATGGCCGTGATAACCATGTTGCTGTCGGGGTGGAACTCCATTTTTAGATTTTTGTTGTCTTCGAGCAGGAATTTCGAAGGAATCATGCCTTTGAGATCGGCATACTCCACGGTTGCACCGATGGTGAGATTTTTTGCGGAATCAGGCCTGTACTCCACCGATTTCGGAATATCTGTTTTGAGATGGTAGGTCACTCTGTCGTTATGCCTGTAGTCATACTCGCTCGGACCTCGAAGCGCATAGTGGTCGAATCCCTCTTTTATATATTTTTCATACTCTTCGTAATCCTTTTTGAAGCGGTTTTCTATCTTCTCTCCCGTTTCGGCCAAAACTTTTTCGATATCTGTCGCCGATGCTTCGAAGTTTATCTCTTTTTTGTAATCGAAGCTCTTCCTTTCGGGAGCGTCGGGTACGATCTCTACCGGAAGCGTTATCTCTTTGAGCATTGATGGTGGGACCATCCCGCTGCGGTCCACCATGTTGTACGAAATTCGTATATTGCCTGCCCCTTTTCTATAGTTGCTGTAGGCTTCGCTGTAGAGTCCGTCTATGCTTCTCTCTTTCGATTCCGCACTTTTGTAGAGCTCCAGCAGTACTTTGCGATATTTCGGCAGGTCGTTCTCTTTTACTATCTCCAAAAACTGCTCACGCTGAAAGAATTTCGGATCCGATATGGCTCCGCTCGCTACATTCAGACCCACGGTCGTTACCGTAGCGGCCGCATTTACGATAGACGCGATTCCTGTATAGAGAGCCTGCCGTCCGGTGTAGCGGCTTTCGCAGAACTTTTTGTTTTTATCGTTGTCGTCCATCTTTACGAAACAGCCCGGGCTCTTTTCTCCCTTTTCCACCTCTCGGCTCATACCGTAATCGGGATAGAAACCGCCGTAGGTAATGCGTATGATCTCGATGTCGTCGTCTACCTTTCCATCACGTTTGGTAGAGATCTTCACCACTTTTTCGCCATCTTTCATATATGCGTAAGCGAGGGTGGTGCCGTTGGAGAGTCTTGCTTCGTTCGTGCCTCTTTGCGTTACGGCCGAATCGGTCGCGCATCCAGAAAAGAGAAGCAGTCCGGTAGTCACCAAAGCCATAGAGATCTTTTTTGTCATTCTGTTCCTTTTTTTATGATTTATGTATGTTTTGAATTATACCTTGTTATTTACCTATGTCACGCTTAAAATGGTGCAATTTTCAGCATAATTTGCCTAATTTTTGCAACTATTTCCTCGGTAAAGATCGACACGATCAGAATTTGTTTAAGAAGAGAAGTCAAAAAAGTTATTGCTGATGATTCCGACTATCGCGTTTCTCCGGTATACTGACGATATGAAAATCTTAGTATCAGTCGCCATTTGGATATACATTGTACCCGCTCTATTTGCTCAGGAGTCGGTCATACGCGAACAGGTCATCATGGGCACGTTCGCACACCTGCGTCTGCCCGCCTCCCATGCCGAAGACGCCGGGAAAATTTTCGGCGTTATGCGCTCTGCCGAGAGATCGCTCTCATCCTTTCGCGACGACGGCGGGACGGCGCGCCTGAACAGGCAGCGCCGTATCGAGGCGGACGAGACGCTTCTTCGTGCCGTTTCGTACTGCCGTAGCCTTTTTGAGATGAGCGGCGGCTATTTCGACTGCACCGTAGGATCGCTTACGCGCTCTCTGTACAGGTTTGGCGAGAGGGGAGCCTCCGTCCCTTCCGAAAATGAGCGAAGAGTTGCTAAGGTCGGTATGGGCGGCGTCCGGGTGCGGAGCGGCGTCGTGGAACTGGAGGAGGGGATAGTGCTCGATCTCGGGGGGCTCGGAAAAGGTCTGGGCGTGGATATGGCGGCAGAAGAGGCGAAGAGGCTCGGCATAAAGAGCGCCGTCATAGGCCTGAGCGGAGATATCCGCTGCCTCGGCCCGTGTGAAGTAGCCGTACAGAACCCCTTCGGCAGGGGCGTAGCGGGAGCCGTGGTAAACGAAGAGGGTGAGCTCGGCATCTCCACCAGCGGCATATACAGGCGCTATATAGGTACTTTCCGCAACAACCACCTGATCGATCCGTACAAAAAAGAGAGTGCCCGGCGTCTCGTTTCGGTAACTCTTGCCGCTGTGGCGTCGAACGCGCTGCTCGACGGTTTGGCCACTGCCGTTGCGGTCATGCCGGTAGGGTCGGCCATAGAGCTTTTGCGCGACAAAAAGATAGACGCGCTGCTCATTGCGCCGGACGGTACGTTTTTGCGTTTGGGTGAGAAGACACGGGTCTATCCCGATAGGCTCGGCGGCACTATTTTGCACCCGTCGCTTTCACCGCAAGTAGTGTCGCGATACCTGAAAAGGTTGCAAAGCTCAGGATTGCCAAAAGAGTTCTGAAGATATTTTCGCCGTATAGAGATGCCGCGATATCTGCGGATATGACGGCAAAAAGGGCGATACTCAGCCGAAACGACTTCCCCGGGCCGCCGTCATCTTTTGAAACGAGAAGCAGGTGCAGAAGCGTGAAGCCGACCGCGCCCATTCCGAGAAGATGAACTGCGGATATCTCCAGCCATCCCGTCAACGTGGGAGTCGGAACACTCCTGAGCAGGTAGAGCCAAAGACCCGTAGCGACGGTAAAAACCGCAACGACTGCGAGGGTCGCGGCGAGCAGTGAGTATAGGGCGCTTCTCTTCACTTCGAACCTTTTGAAAGAGCTCGAAGGCAGAGGAGGGCCGCCGCAAAAGCGGCAAGGTGCCACACTAGGGTAAGTGCCAGCCAGAGAGCGGCCGCACTGTTCCCGGCGACCGGGACGAGCAGGAAAATGGGCTGCGCCGTTAGCGAAGATATACCCAGAAGAAGGATGATGGTGCGTGTCGATCGGCGCTTTGCGAAGAGGCGGATGTAGGTCGCTCCTACGATACCGAGCAGCAAAAATATGAAAAATAGGTTCATGTGCACCTGTAAAAGGAGCTCTTCGAAAGGGAGCGGATCGATAAAGAGCTCTTCGTCTCCCGTTACGGCCGATGTTATCTGCTGCGGTGTCACTCCGTAGCGCATCGCCTCCAAAACGTAGTGGGAAACTATGAACAGAGATGCAGCCGACATAAGGAGTATCAGTGCGATTCTCATATTCGTCGAGATAGATGGAGTCGCAAGAAAGCGCATTATCGCTCCCTTTTCAATATATCGAAGAGTGCGAGCGCGAGCCTGGCGCCGTCGGTCACGTTTCTTGCCGAGAGGGTGGCGCCGGAGATTGCGGGTATGTCGCGTCCGGCTCGAAGCGGCTTTGAGAGATCTTTACCCTCCATCAGTTTGAGCCAGCTCTTTGCGGGCTTGTATTCGGGCGGCTCGGCAAAGGCCAAAATCTCTATAGAGACTATTTTGCCGGGCTCTTTTACGATGTAGAGGACAGCAGCCTTTTTGGTGCGAACCTTCCGGCTGAGGAGAATACCGAAGCACTCCGGCCCGCTGCGGCCGGAAGCCGTGTAGTATCTGACGATCCTTGAACGGAGCTTCGTTTCGGCAACCTTTTGAATATCGGCAGCCTCTTTTTTTGAAAGCAGCCTGCTCCTTTTTTCGATACCGAGTGTGCCTGGACAGCTCTGCTTCATGACCTTTGCGATATCCACCGCCTCCTTCGCGTAGAGCGGGTGGCTAAAATATGAAACCGAGACCAAAAGAGAGAGTATCGATCTTCTTGCTGCCGTCATTTCTGTCCTTTATGGCGTAGTCCGCTTTCAGAACCACCTGTTCATGCGGATAGTAGTTGAGGCCGAATGTCCAGATATCGGTATCGTTCATCGCCGCGGCTCCTCCTTCGCGCTCCTTTACCGGGTTGTAGCTCTCGTACTGTATAAAAAGCGGCAGCGAAGAGTTGTAACCGAGGCTGTCCATAATGTCGTACTCGCCTGTAACATACCAGCCCAGAGCCTTTTTGGCGGCGGTTGGAGAGATCTTCTCCGCTCCGCTCAGCATGGCCTGTGTGAATAGTCCCTTCACCTTTATGGATTCGTAACCGTATATGGCGTGAAGGTCGTAAATGAGTATGGAGGTGCCGTCCACATTCGCGCTTTTGGAGTTGGAAGCGTTTCCCCAGTAAAACGATGCTCCGGTCGTCAGCCCCTCTATTGCGCCGTAATCGAGTCGGCCCGTCAGGGCGACTCTCTGCATGGCGGCTTTGTTGGCCGAACCTTGCCTGCCGTCCCTGATCCATCCGGCTTCACCGTTTTTTGTAGCATCACTGTTTAGATTGAGCGAGTTGACGAAACCGAAGTGGTAGTAGAGATCGGCTACACCTGTCTCTCCGTACGCTATCACCCCGGTTTCGTTCCAGGTGCTCGGGATTATGTATTTTTCCGTCTCCGGCCTCTGGACCGTTGGGAAGAGTGTGGGTTCGTGCTTCATGTTTACAAGCCCTACAGGCACCAGCTGGCTTCCTACACGCAGGTTGAGGTTTCGGCTTAGAAGAAAGTCGAGGTATAGGAACTCTATGGCGACTTCACTGCCTCCGTGCTCGAACTCCAGCTCCGTATTCAAGATGACGCTGTCGCTGAATTTGTACCCTATGTACGGAACGAACCTGTAGACATCCGTTATCGCCGTCTGTCCGGAGGAGTCGGCCCAGTACATCTCGCCGTAACCGCCTATGGAGAGTGGGTTTTGGGTGTAGTAGACCTTCGATGCCGCCGATCCGAGGCCGCTGTGGCTCTTTGTAACGTCTACAGTCTGGAACCACCCTTCGCTCTGAAGTGTGGCCAGCTCATCTATCAGGGCCGACCTCTCCTGCTCGCTCTCTTTCTGCTTCTGCTCGAGCTCGCTAAGCCTCTTTTGCATCTGCTCGAGCTCTTTTTGAATATCTGCACCGCTTGCCGCCGACCCGATGGGAACAACCATAACGGCTGCGACCGCAGCCATAAGAGTTCTGTTTAACATAACCTCTCCTAAAT
>JALSXE010000370.1:0-2377 GCA_027072755.1 Campylobacterales bacterium
TGTTCCGCGTCTTTATCGTATACCGATGAGTGCAGACGTGTTTTAATGGGATATAGATCGAGCCCTTTTCCTTTGAAATCCCTTTTGAGCTCCTTGAGTATTTTCGAAGTGTTTTGGGGTCTTTGGTTTTTAAGATCTACAAGTGCGAGCGCTTTCCTGCTCTTTAGGGGGTACTTCGACTCTTCAATCGCTTTTTTTAGATACCGTGTCGCCAGTGAATAGTCGCCTACGCGGGCGTAGAGCTGCCCCAGGAAAAGAGCGTCGTGCACCGAAGCGCTACGCTCGAGCAGATCTATGGATCTTAAAGGGCGGTCGAAGATCGTGTAGCTTACCGCTCCAAGGTGGTCGAGCTCCTTTTTGTAGGCGTCGGATGCGGGGTGTTTTATGGCGCTGAGAATTTCGAAAAAGTTTCCTCTGTAGTAGTTGACAATCGCGTATAGGTAGCTGTAGAGAGGGGAGTTGAAACTCTCCGGCAGGTAGGCTTCCGCCAGCTGCAGGTAGTACTCGAACCGTTTCGGATCTTTCAGATACAGCGCGCAAGCCGCCGCGTTGAGTGCGCTTATGGTTCGGTTTTCACCGTTTTGTATGGCCTTTTTGAAGGAGCGGATCGCCTCTTCGTAATTGGACTGCTTCATCTGTGCGACGCCGAGATTGTAGTTGGATATGGAAGCGCTGTAGGTCGCGATCTGCTCGAAGAGCTCCAGCGCCTCTTTTTTGTCTCCTTTGGCGTAGAGAATGTTGGCCTTCTTGATCATCCTCTCGAGCTGCGACTGTGCGGCGAGCGGCTTGATCTTTCCGGCGGACTTGATCTTTCTGGCAAGTTCTGAAGCGTTGAGATCTTTGCCGACGTCCGAGGGCTCCTTGTCGAAAAAGAGGATAAGCAGCAGTGTCAAAAGAGCCGCCGCGCCGCCGAGAGCGCCGAGAAGTAAGAAGAGCAGTCTCTTTCTCTTTGAACGCTCTATCCGCTCCTTTTGCTCCTCATCTTCCCGCGCAGATGAAGAGGCCTCCTCAACCTCTTCGTCGAGTATGATCACCTCTTCATCGGCCACGAATCATCTCCTACAGGTACTCTCTGAGAGCTTCCGGGATCAGGATCGACCCGTCCTCTTGCTGATAGTTTTCCATAATTGCTATAAGCGTCCGGCCCACCGCGAGGCTCGACCCGTTGAGCGTGTTGGCCAGCCGGTTCTTCTTATCCTCTTTGTAGCGGATCTTCGCGCGGCGAGCCTGAAAATCCCTCGTGTTGGATATGGAGCTTATCTCTCTGTATTTTCCCTGACCGGGAAGCCATACCTCCAGATCGACGGTTTTTGCGGCGCTGAACCCCATGTCACCGGCGCAGAGGAGCATCTTTCTGTGTGGAAGGCCCAAAGATGCCAGCAGGTCGGAGGCGCATGAGACCATCTCTTCGAACATCTCGTCACTTCCGCTTTCGGTCGTGATACAGACAAGCTCCACCTTGTCGAACTGGTGCTGGCGTATCATCCCTCTGGTGTCTCTTCCGGCCGAACCCGCCTCCTTTCTGAAACAGGGGGTGTAGGAGTTTAGCCGAATCGGAAGATCTTCGACTTTGAGTATCTCGTTTCTGAAAAGGTTGGTCAGCGGAACTTCCGCCGTGGGGATCATATATAGATCCTCCCCCTCTATCTTGAAGAGGTCGTCGGCGAACTTTGGTAGCTGGCCCGTTCCGAAGAGAGACTCGGAGTTTGCCATGAAGGGGACGCAGACCTCCTCGAACCCGCGGCTGCGGTTGAAGTCGAGCATGTAGTTTATCAGGGCTCTTTCGACTCTTGCCCCTTCGTATCTGAGGGCGCTGAAACGGCTTTTGGCGACCTTTACGCCTCTTTCGAAGTCTATCCAGCCGTTTATCTCCGCCAGCTCCCAGTGCTCTTTGGGGGTAAAGGGGAACTCTTTGGGCTTGAGGATACGCTCAAGCTCCACATTCTCCTCTTCGCTATCTCCGTCGGGTACGTCGGGATCGGGAATGTTGGGTATGGTCGAGGCGAGTTCAAACAGCCGCTCTTCAAGGAGCCTCAGCTCCTCGTTTAGCGTGGCGATCCTCTCTTTGTTTTCGGCAACCTCTCTCTGCAGTTGCGAAATATCTCTCCCCTCCCTCTTGTACTGCCCGAAAAGTCTGCTCATTCTGTTCTGTTCGGCCTGCGCCGCTTCCAGCCTCTTTTGCACAACTTTTTTCTCTTCGAAGAGGGCTTTTAACCTCTCCAGACTCTTCTCATCAACTCCGCGCCTCTTCAGTGAGGCGGAGACTCTATCGAAATCTTTTTCAATCTGCCGAAGATCGACCATTTGTTTCCTTGAAGGTTGAGATGGTGTATTGTCATTTTACCGTTACGGATTAGCCGCTATTTTACTCAAAATC
>JALSXE010000371.1:0-2368 GCA_027072755.1 Campylobacterales bacterium
GCGTAAAGGTTCCGACTTCGCGGGCTGTACCGCATGCCGAGGGCTGGCCTGTCAGAGAGAATGCCCCCATTCCCGGTTTTGCCTGCTTGCCGAGAAGGAAGTGGACCATGTATGACTGCTCGTTGACCCAGCTTCCTCTTGTGTGCTGGTTCATGCCCATCGTCCAGAAGCTGACCATTTTGCGGCTCTTGTCTATATAGAGATCGCGCAGGGTCTCGAGTTTTTTCTTGAAGCTCTCCAGGCTCTCGTCCGGATCGCCTTTCGCGATTTTGGCCACATAGTCGAGAGTGTAGGGCTCAAGACCCTTTTTGAACTCTTCGAAACTGATCTCCCAGTGTCCGAGGGCGTGTCCTCTGTGTTTCATCTCCATGACGTCGCCGGCTTTGTAGCCCAGAGGAGCGAGTCCGGGTGCCTCTCTTTCGGAGACCACTTTACTCTTCTCTTTGCGGATGGTTTCGAGCTCTTTGTCTGAGTATCCGAGTTTTCTTGCCTCATCCGGCATTCTCATGCCGTATCCGGTCTCTACGAATCCTGTAGCGAAAACCGTATGTTTTTTAACAAAATCCCAATCGATCACTTCCGGGTGGTTGTATACGATTTCGTGCGCGAGATAGTTCCATAGTGCCAGGTCCGTATTGGGGCGGAAGATTATCTCCATGTCGGCAAGGTCGGAACATCTGTGTCGGTATGTCGAGATGTTGACCACTTTTACGCGATCGGGATCGGATAGTTTTCTGTCGGTTACACGGGCCCAGAGAATCGGGTGCATCTCCGCCATATTGGCACCCCAGGTGACGATCGTATCCGTGATTTCGATATCGTCGTAGCAACCCGACGGCTCGTCGATACCGAATACCTGGAAGAAGCCGACGACCGCAGATGCCATACAGTGGCGTGCGTTGGGGTCGATCGCGTTGGAGCGGAATCCGGCCTTCATCATTTTGGCGGCCGCGTAACCCTCCTGGATCGTGTACTGTCCGGAACCGAATACCGCTACGGCCTCCGGGCCGCCCTCTTTGAGAGCTTTACGTATATGCTTCTCCATTTCGTCGAACGCACGTTTCCAACTGACGGGTCGGAACTTTCCGTGCTTTGCGAAATTGCCGTTCTCGTCCATTCGCAGCAGGGGTGTAGTCAGGCGGTCCGCACCGTACATGATTTTTGCGTTGAAGTACCCCTTGATACAGTTTAGCCCCCTGTTTACCGGTGCGGCCGGATCTCCTTTGACCGCAACGATCTTTCCGTCTTTGGTCGCGACCATGATACCGCAACCGGTACCGCAGAAGCGGCAGACCGCTTTGTCCCATCGCCATCCGGCCTCGGCACTGCTCGCTTTGGCCTCTACTTCGGTAGGAACCGACATCCCAACAGCGCTTGCTGCCGTAGCGGCAGCAGCACTCTTGAGGAAGTCGCGTCTTGACATAGATGACATACTTTACCTCCTGTAAGATTAGCTACTTTCTGGAATCGCACTAGCACCCAGATTCAAAAAAATTAAATTTTCTTGAATCTAGGCACTATGATTCCAATGCAAAGATATTTTATAGGAAAGAAGATAAAATGTAGTTGATCTAGGTCAAAATTTATTATCAGGATAAGAAAAGATTGTGATGAAAGCGAAGTGTCATAAGTTTTTCAAACTATATGGATGGTGGCTGGTGGGGTGGAATGGTTGAGTTTTGATGGGAAAAAAGAGATATTTAGAGATAGAAAGTCTCCAGTCCCTCTCTGTCGAGAACGGCAATTTCATCTTTTCTCTTTTCTATAAGACCGAGAGTGGCGAGCTTTTTCAGAATTCTCGAAAGTGTTTCCGGAGTCATGTTCAGATCGGCCGCGATATGGCTCTTTTTCAGTTTTTTCATCTCATGTTCGTGTTCACATATGAATTTGGCGACCCTTGCCGTTGAGTTCATCATAAGATTGGTCGCGATCACGTTTTCGAGGTACTTGATCTTTTTGGAGAGCGACTTTATGAATGCGAAAGAGACTTCGGGATCTTTGAGAAACTCCTTTTCGAAAATGTCGTAATCTATTATCAGGGCTTTTCCGTCCGTTTCGAACTCCGCCGAAGCAGGGTAGCGCATATGTTCAAGATTGACTATCTCCGCGATCACATCCATCGGGAAGAAGTGGTGTAGTATCACTTTGTTCCCCTTCTGGTCGGTCTTATAGACCTGCAGCACGCCGTCTATCAGTACGATCAGCGACTTTGCCTCGTCTCCTTCGAAGAAGAGAATCGCCCCCTTTTTATAGTCGACGATTTTGGAGATCTCTTCCAGTCTTGCAAACCAGCGCATATAGTGCTTTCTGCATGTCCGCCGGATCGAGAAACTGGAAGAGATCGCCTATTCCCACAAGGGGGTGGAAC
>JALSXE010000372.1:0-2354 GCA_027072755.1 Campylobacterales bacterium
GCCCAGGTTTTTCGCTATGAACTCCGGCACTTCGCGTCCCCGTTCGCCGATGAGCGCCACCACCTTCACGGGGGCCTCGCACCCCCTTACGATCATGCCCATCAGTGTCGATTTGCCGACGCCGCTGCCGGCAAAGATGCCCACCTTCTGCCCTTTGCCGGTTGTCAGCAGCCCGTCTATACTCTTTACGCCTACGCTGAAAGGCTCGTCGATAAGCCCCCTTTTCATCACATCCATCGGAGGCTTCATTATCTGCTCGTATTCGCCAAGATGCAGTGGGCCTTTGCCGTCAATCGGGTTCATAAAGGGGTCTACGACGCGGCCGAGAAGGTTTTGGCCTACCGGTATCTCGAGACTGCGGCGGTTGAGCAGCACCCTGTCTCCCACCTTCATCCCCTCTATGAAACCGAACGGAGATATAGTAAAGGAGTCGCTGCCCAAAGAGGTGACCATTCCCAGACGGCGCTTCCCTTCGGATAGGATCGTCACACTCTGGCCTATACTGGCCTTCAGGCCGGTAGCCACTATGGCGTTGGATCCGATGCTGACTATCGTCCCGTATGCGGGAGAGAGAGTTATTGAGCTTACCCGCTTGCGAAGGGATTTGAGAGGCATCAGTAACGGGGGCGCAGCGGCGCGTTGACCATGCTCATGAACTCTTCGCGCGTCTTTGCGTCACGCTTGAAGAGCCCCCGCAAAGCGGAGCTGACGGTCGTGGAGTTGATCTTTTCGACACCTCTCATCTCCATGCACATATGGCGCGCCTCCAGTACGACGGCGACCCCTTTGGGGCGTATCGTCTCGATTATCGCGTCGGCGATCTGCTCGGTCATCTGCTCCTGTATCTGCAGGCGTCTTGCGAAGATGTTGACCATTCTCGGTATTTTGCTCAGGCCGACCACTCTTCCGTCGGGTATGTAGGCTACGTGCGCTCTTCCTATGATCGGCAACATATGGTGCTCGCACATAGAGTAGAATTCTATGTCCCGTACCAGCACCATCTCGTCGTTGCTACTCTCGAAAAGTGCGTCGCCGAGTACTTTTTTGGGGTCCATACCGTACCCCTCGCACATATGCTCGAACGCCTTACGTACCCTTTGAGGGGTCTTTACCAGCCCATCTCTTGCCGGGTCTTCACCGATGAGCTCGAGAATGGTCGCTACGGCCTCTTCGAATCTTTTCGCTTTTTCGCTCTCCATCTTCATCCCGTTTTTTATTAATTACTGCACCGTCCGATAGATTGAGTGTTTTGATGCAGTGCGGTAATTAAAGTATAGCGATTTTTGGTTGAAAACGGGCCTAAGCCGCCCCTCTCTTCGATTTTGAAAGAGTATGGGCCGCATATTTCTCAAAAAACAGTCCGATTCTCGCTTTTTGTAAAACGGGTCGCCGTCTCTTTTTCGTTTGCGAAGATTGAAAGAGGCTTTGTGGACTTATAATGTGACTTTGGGTAAAATATTGCACTATTACAACGAACACATTCAAAAAGGATCATGGATTTATGGAAGTCACTGCCAAGAAAACGGACAGCGCCAACGTCAGCGTCGAGGCCAGGATTGCAAAGAGCGATATCGACAGAAAGGTTGAAAAGATCGCTAAAGATGCGGCTAAACAGATGAAGATAGACGGGTTCCGCCCGGGAAAAGCGCCCGTTTCGGTCGTTAAAAAGCGTCTCGGTGAGCGCCTGGTGCAGGATGCGGAGGCGGAAGCGCTGCGCGAAGTTCTAAATACCGCCAGCAAAGAACTGGAACTAGATGCCGACAAGATCATAGGAGAGCCTGCGGTAACGAAGTTTGACCGCGGAGATGAAGAGATCGAAGTGGAGCTCAAGCTCAGCCTGCGCCCGGAATTCGAGATCGAGGGGGTTGAAGAGCTGGTTCCGGAGGTCAAGACTCCGAGAGTCACAAAAAAAGAGGTCGAAGAGCGGATAAAAGAGCTCGCGGAGGCGCAGGCGCCGTTCGAGTCGATCGAAGAGGATCGCGGACTCGAAGAGGGCGATATGGCGGTTTTCGACTTCGAAGGGTTCCTGGACGGCGAGCCGTTCGAGGGGGGCAAGGCCGAAAACTTCGAGCTGCGCATAGGCAGCAACCAGTTCATTCCCGGCTTCGAAGAGCAGATGAAGGGCATGAAAAAGGGCGAGTCCAGGCGAATAAAAGTGACATTCCCCGAAGATTACGGCAGCAAAAAGCTTGCTGGCAAAGAGGTGGAGTTCGATATACGCCTCCACGACATAAAGGCGAAGCAGCCGGTCGCGATAGATGACGAGCTTGCAAAAAAACTTCTCCCCGGAGACGAGAACGCGACGCTCGAAAAACTGGAAAAAGAGGTCAAAGAGCAGATAAGAAGCGAAAAGA
>JALSXE010000373.1:0-9164 GCA_027072755.1 Campylobacterales bacterium
GAATAGGTCACGATTGTCGTTTGTCACACAGCTCGGCTTCGGCATGCCCGGAGGTGAAGACTGCTCGCATTTAAAAATGTAAAACGCCGGTTGAGGTATTCCCATCTTTTACAATCCTTTTATATAAGATAATTTTTGTCCAAATTATAGTATTTGAGTCTTAACCTACATTTACACTATAATTTTACCAAAAATTGCCAAAAAACGAGACATATGAGTATGGATATCGAGCCGATCCTTTACTACGCTTCATTGGTGGGGGGTGAAATCCTGGCCATAACGGCGCTTTTGCACATGATAGCCGCCCGCCGCTCTCCCAGCAGTATGATCGCTTGGATGATCGCCATATTCGTATTCCCCTATGTAGCGGTCCCTTTCTATTTTCTTTTCGGAAACAGAAAGCTGCTCAAGAGGTACCAGAAGTTCAGATTCTCACTAAAACCTATCGAGACAAAACCTCCGCGGAGCCGGCATCCGGTAGAGAGGCTCCTGCGCACGGACGGCATTCCCCCCGCTACCCGAAACAACAGTTTCACCCTGATCGACTCCCCTTCGGATGTCTACGACGCGATAACCGAGTCTATCGAAAAAGCTGAAAAATCTATTGATATCTGTATCTACCAGTTTACGCTGGACGAGACTACCTCGCCTCTCGTGGATCTGCTGTGTAAAAAGGCCGCAAACGGTGTAAAAGTGAGGCTTCTTTTGGATTCGATAGGCTCGTTGAGGCTCTATCTGTTCCCCGCTCCACTCGAAAAATTGAGAGATAGCGGCGCGCAGGTCGCCTTCTTCATGCCGTTTTTGAAGTTCCCGCTCAGAAACTACATAAATCTTAGAAACCACAGAAAGATATTGATCTTCGACGGCGTCTCGATGTTCACGGGGGGCATGAACCTCTCGGGAGAGTACTTTTCGAAAGATGGGAGCTCGACCGTATATACCGATTTTCTGTGCCGCATAGAAGGGCACGCCACGCACTTTTACTCACAGATATTCGCAATGGACTGGGCTTTTGCGACAAACAGCGCCCCGCTCGTTCCGGAGCCGGTTTTGCACAAGTTCGGCTCCGCATCGATACAGGTGATCCCTTCGGGGCCCGATACACCCACGGAGGCCCTTGTTGAAGCTCTTTTGAGCCTTATATACTCCGCCACCGGGCAGATAAAGATAGCTACCCCCTATTTCGTGCCGAACGAAGATTTTATGCAGGCCCTTGTCATTGCCCTGCACAGGGGTGTGAAGGTGACGGTGATCGTACCTGAACACTCCGACCACAAAATTTCCGATATCGGAAGGGGAAGCTACCTTCGCGAACTCAGCTCAAAAGGGGGCGATGTACTTCTATATAGGGGGAAGGTGCTTCATGCCAAAGCGATACTCTTCGATGATAGCTGCGCAAGTATCGGTTCCGTAAATTTCGACAACAGAAGCCTCTTTTACAACTTCGAGGCTGTCAGCTTCATCTACTCGAAAGAGGAGATAGAAGAGATAGAGGAGTGGATGAACACCGTTTCGGCCGAATGCGTCCCTTACCGGGCGCCTGAAAAGCTCTTGACGATCCATACGGAGAACTTTATGCGGATTCTCGCTCCGCTGGTATAATCGAATTATGTTTAAAAGAGAAAAAGACTCATTCGGATTTTTATGCTGGAATATACAGAAACGCTCATTGAAAGCGGAGTTTCAGCGCGAGTTCTCACACATTTTGAAAATCTATCCGAGCGACCTGATAGCGCTCCAGGAGGTCAAAATACCCGAAGCGGGACTCCCCGGCCACTTTGAACACTTCGGCCATGCGCTGAGCTGTAACTTTGTACGCAACCGCCACAGGTTCGGAGTGATGACTCTCTCGAAACTCCCTATTCTGACAAAAAGAGCGTTTACGACGAAGGTGCGCGAAGCGGGAATAGCCACGAAAAAGAGTGCCCTACTGAGCCGGCATTCGCTTCACAGGGGCGGAAGTCTGGCGCTTTTGAACCTGCATGCCATAAATTTCGTTCCCCACAGACTCTTTGCAAAGGAGCTGGAGAGGATAAGCGAACTGATAGCAAGTGTGGAAGAGGAGAGTTTCATAGTCGCCGGCGACTTCAACACATGGAGTCCGAAAAGGGTGAAATCGATCGAGAGTCTCATGGAGAGATCCGCCCTCGTAAGGCTCAGGCCGAAAAACGAGAACGAGATAAAATCCATACTTGGAATGCCTCTCGACCAGATCTACTATCGCGGTCTAAAACCGCTCTTCTCCACCGTTATAGATACACCGGTCTCGGACCACAATCCCATTTACGCCCGATTCAGCGGCGACTGAGTATCTCGCGTATAACCTCCCTGTCATCGAACGGGACCTTTGTGCCGGAGAACTCCTGATACTCTTCGTCGCCTTTGCCCAGAACCAGAAGCACCTCATTGGGCCCCAGTTCGGATAGCGCCAGCTCTATCGCCTCTTTTCGATCGACGATCTTCTCCATCTTCTCTTTCTCCTCTACCCCCTCCGCGATCTCCTCTATGATCTTTTTCGGATCTTCGCTTCTGGGGTTATCACTGGTGATATAGAGCTTTTTGGCAATTGACGAGGCGGCACGCCCCATTGCCGGGCGTTTTGATCTGTCCCTGTCTCCCCCGGCGCCGAAAACCACACGTATCTCTTTCTCTTTCAGTGAGTCGAGGACCTGCCTTATGCCGTCTTCGGTATGGGCGAAATCGACTATCACCAGCGGATCTTCGCTTACAGTCTCCATTCTACCGGCCACACCGCCGAAGTTTTCGGCCGCTTCGCATATATCTTCCAGATCCTCGTCGGTAAGTATATGCACGGCGGCGATGGCTGCCGTAATGTTGTAGAGATTGAAAAATCCCTGAAGCGGCGTCTCGAAAGGCAGGACCGTCTCGAAGTGCTTGAGCACCCCGCTGACTCCGCCGCCGAGAGTGTATGCCATAATCTTGTAGGTTGCCGGGTTCTCTATACCGTAACTGAAAGCGTTTTTCGGGTTGAACTTCAAGATATCTTCGTCTCGGTTTATCAGCTTTTTTGCGGCATCCTGAAAAAAGCTGCTCTTCACTGCCCTGTAAGCTTCTACAGAACCGTGATAGTCCAGGTGGTCACTCGTTACGTTGGTAAGGACTTTTAAAGAGAAGTCGATTCCGCCTATGCGATCCTGATCTATCGCATGCGAACTAACCTCCATCACAAAAAACTCACACCCCCTTTTCGCCGCTTCGAACATATGCGCAAATGTGGATAGAGTGGACGGTGTTGTTAGCGTTTTCCCCTCAACCTTCTCGTCATTTATAAAAAGACCTCTCGTTCCCTGCAGCGCCGCGGCATAGTCGAGATCGAGCAGTATGGAGTAGATAGCCGCCGAAGTCGTAGTCTTTCCGTTTGTACCGGTAATGCCCACAACCTCCATTTCATCGAGTCCGAGAGCCTCGTAGAGTTCACGGGAAGTTATAGTTTGCGCCCCTCTGTAGAGCGCCTCGTTTCTGTAGTTTTCGTTCTGCCCGGTAAGTAGAAAACGCAGACCCGCTTGCGCTTCCCTGCTATCGTCCGTAACGCGGCCTATGTCGCCGCCGAAATCGACTATCACCTTCAGCCCTTGATCTTATCGATCAGGTCCTGAATTTTCTCTTCCGCCGGATAGGCGACTGCGGCACCTTCTATATAGCGCATCGCCATCTCATTGAAACCGTTCTCCACCAACTGCTGCAGAAAATCGAGCAACTCATCCTTTTCGGTAATCACAACCTTCGTAGAGAACATGATATCTTCGAACGCTCTTTTAAAACCGCCGCGCTGCGAAACGAGCTCCTTGAAATCGCTGTAGGAGATTCCGTCAACCGCCTCGTCACGGACAAACAGGCTTCCTTCGAGCAGGTCCGAAATCTTCTCGAGAGCGTCATCGAGCGACGATATCATCTCTTCGATTATCTGCTCCGCCTCCTCCTGTCCCTCCTCTTTGAGAACCTGGTAATACTCGAAGAGGGCCTGGGCCTCCTCATCGTTTTCGAGCGCTATATCGCTAAGTATCGCGCCTATTCTGGCCTCTTCTAGTTCGGGGCACTCTTTGAGCAATATACCATACATTCTCAGCGCTTCGTCGTAGTCGCCTCTATAAAAAAGATTCTCTGCGCGATCCAGAATTTTTCTATTCTCTTTCTTGCTCATCATATCCTTATTCCATCTTGTCCCACTGATCTTCAAGACCTACCGGGACATTTATAACTTCGATTTCAGGGTGGATGTCCATACGAAGCTGTCTCTCGACACCGTACTTTATGGTACTACCGCTGCTTGCGCATCCTATACAGGCACCCTGCAGTTGAACGTAAACCTTCCCGTTCTTCACACCGAGCAGCTTGATGTCACCGCCGTCAAGCGCAAGAGAGGGGCGCACCTTTTCGATCACGTTCTCCACAGCCGGGTAAAGATCTTCATCACTAAACGGTATCATATCTATCGTCCTAAAATCGTAATCGTATAGTGAATCTATAATATCAAAAAAGTGAAGTTTTTACAACCGGAATGTGAAGTGGTTTTATGGGTTTAGGAGAGATTAATCTCGGGGCCGCGGCCCCGAAGAGGTAGTTTATACCAATTCTATGATTGCCATTTCAGCGGCATCTCCGCGTCTTTGGCGCGTCTTTATAACTCTTGTATAGCCGCCGTTTCGATCGGCGTACTTCGGAGCTATCTCCTCAACCAGTTTCTTAGTGGCGGCTTTGTCCTGAAGTTTCGCAAACACTGCGCGGTGAGCGTTGAAATCGCCTGCTTTTGCGCGCGTCACAAGCTTCTCGAAAACGCTTCTCAGGCTCTTCGCTTTGGCCAGAGTGGTCTCTATTCGACCATGCTGAACCAGCGCGATTGAGAGGTTTTTAAGAAGTGCTGCGCGATGAGCTGACGTACGGCTCAGTTTTCGATATCCATGTCGATGTCTCATCGTCTATCCTTCATTCTTGTTTTTTTCTTGCTCGATCTTTTTCTTCAGCTGCTTTTCGGCCTCTTCATCCAGTTTGGTACCGGCTGGGAAACCGACCTCTTCCAGCTTCTCTTTGATCTCTTCGAGGGATTTTTTACCCAGATTCTTTATCTCTTTGAGTTCGTTTTCACTCATAAGGGCCAGTTCGCCTATGAACCTGAGACCCGCACGCTCGAGTGAGTTGAAACTCCTTGCGCTCAGCCCCAGAGACTCCAGCCCCTGCATCAGCTGCTTGACTATCGGGCTCTCGGATGTGCTCGTGCTCTCATTGGCGGCGACGTCGATATCGAGAATATTGTTAAAGACCGACATCTGCCTGTACATAACCTCGATCGTGTTTTTGAAAGCGGTTACGGCATCTATCTGTCCGTCGGTCTCGATATCGAAGACGATCTTCTCATAGTTGGGGTTGTCCTCTACCAGCATATTCTCGATCGTGTAGTTGGCGGCTCTTACCGGAGTAAAGAACGCATCGAGGCTTATGTAGCCCTCCGGCAGAGAGTCGCGAAGATCTTCGCTCGGAACGTATCCGATTCCCTGATGTATGAGTAACGAGAAGTTGAGCTCGGCATCCTCGTTAAGGGTAGCGAGGAAACCGTCGGGTGTTACGACTTCTACCTGATCGTTCGTCAGGTCGGAGCCCTTTATCTCAACGGGGCCGCTGAAGCTGTAGCTCACTTCGGCTTTTTTCTCGTCGCCTTTGAGTTTGAAGCGAAGGTTTTTTAGATTTATGATAAATACTGCAACATCCTCAAGCATACCGCGTACAGAGTCGAACTCGTGAGATGCCCCCTCAATCTTTACGCCGATCGGAGCATAACCGATCGTACTCCCAAGAAGCAGCCGTCTGATCGGATGCGCCAGTGAAACAGCGTAGCCCGTCTCGAACGGATACGCGGTGATGCGGACTCTGTTTGCACCGGTCTGCTCAATATTTACCTCACTCGGCATAAAAGGTGATGTTTTAATTCTTTTCATGGGCAACTCGCTTTTAACTATTATTTAGAGTAAAGCTCGACTATCAAGCGCTCTTCTACAGGAATAACAACCTCTTCACGCTCCGGTATGCGTGTAAAGATGCCAAACAGCTTCGCTTCGTCCACATCGACCCACGGAGCGATACCGGTCTGCCTGGTAAGCTCCATCGCGCGCTGAATTTGCGGATTGTTCTTGCTCTTTTCGCGTACTTCGATCTTCTGTCCCGGTTTTACGCGGTACGACGGTATGTTGACGCGCTTGCCGTCTACAAGTATGTGGCCGTGAGTAACGAGTTGCCTCGCAAATGCACGTGTCGTGGCAAAGCCCATTCTGTAGACTACGTTGTCGAGTCGTCTCTCAAGGAGGGCTATCAGGTTTTCACCGGTATTGCCCTCCATTCTGTTGGCATCCTTGAAGAGTCTTCTAAACTGCTTCTCCGCGACTCCGTACATATATTTTGCCTTCTGTTTTTCACGGAGCTGCAGTCCGTACTGGCTGATCTTCGCTCTGCGCTGACCGTGCTGGCCGGGCGCGTAAGGTCTCTTGTCTATCGCGCTCTTTCCCGCGAGTCTTCTTTCGCCTTTGAGTCCGAGACTCACGCCAAGGCGACGTTCGATCTTTTCTACCGGTCCTCTATATCGTGCCATCTCTTCCCCTTATACTCGTCTTCGTTTGGGCGGTCTGCACCCGTTGTGCGGCAGCGGTGTAATGTCTTTTAGGAACAGTACACGTATACCCTCTGTGGCACCAACGCTCTTAACCGCGGTCTCTCGCCCGCTTCCGGGGCCCTGGACTTTTATGCCGACCTCTTTTATGCCGTGCTCTTTCGCTTTCGTCAAAGCATCCTCCACAGCCTGCTGTGCAGCGTACGGAGTCGACTTTTTGCTTCCTTTGAAGCCGAGCGATCCCGCACTGCTCCAGGAGATTACGTTACCCGCCTCGTCGGTAACCGTGATTACGGTGTTGTTGTATGTCGCACTGATGTAGACTACGCCTCTTGCTATATTCTTTTTTACTATCTTTTTTCTGGTTGCTTTTCTTTTTGCCACTGCCTACTCCTTACTTGCTCGCCGCGCCGACGGTTTTGCGTTTACCCTTGCGGGTTCTCGCGTTTGTCTTGGTCTTTTGACCGCGCACAGGAAGGCCTCTTCTATGGCGGAGTCCGCGATAACTTCCAAGATCCATCAAAGACTTGATGTCCATCGCCACCTTCTTTCGGAGATCTCCTTCAACCATATAGTTGTTCTGAATCTCGTTACGAATCGCCGCGGCCTCCTCTTCGCTGAGCTCATGTACTCGCTTGTCGTAACTGATGCCTGTCGCATCGAGGATCTTTCTCGAGCTTGTCAGCCCGATACCGTATATATACGTAAGCGCATACTCCAAACGTTTCTTTTTAGGTAGATCAACACCTGCAATACGTGCCATGCTTATCCTTGTCTCTGTTTGTGTTTGGGATTTACACAGATGACGCGAACTATGCCTTTTCGTTTGATGATCTTGCATTTGTCGCACATCTTCTTAACCGATGGTCTTACTTTCATTTTTGCTCCTTAATACGTTTCAACGGCAAAGCCGCCGAAACTACGCTAACGCTGAGTTCTCCTCAGCGGAGGGCTCACGCGCACATAAACCGCGCTCTTTTGCCGACTTGACATCTTCTCTGCCGGTCAGCAGGGTCAAACCCTCTGCAGAGGCCGGCAATGCCGTAAGGTTCAATAGGTTTCGTTGCCGCTTACCTGTTGCCGAAAACCGGTCTAACCGGCATCGGACGAACCTGAGGCCAAAACCGAAAGAGTCCGATAGCCGAAGTCTGAGGCGTAAATTCAACGCGCTGCTCGCTACGCACTCAAAACCGCTTTGCGGTTTTGCACTAAACAAACCCAAGATATTTTTGGAATTTGCCCCCGAATTAGGTTTGGCGAGCCAGTGCCAAACCGACCCTTGCATAAACAGTGCGATTTATGCAAAACTCCTTCACATAGATGGAAAAGGGGATGGAATTATATATTAAGCCAACTTACAGCTTACTTATATCTATAGGTTATCCTACCCTTGTCCAGGCTGTAAGGAGTCAGCTCAACCTTCACTCTGTCTCCGGGCAGAATCCTGATGTAGTGCATTCGCATCTTGCCGGCTATATGGCACAAAACCACATGCCCGTTATCAAGCTCCACACGAAACATCGCGTTAGGGAGTGCTTCGATCACCTTCCCGTCAATTTCGATCACATCATCTTTTGCCATTTTTCCTCCTTCTGTTACCGGGATACTCTAAGGTTTTGAGAGTATCTCCGCGCTGTTTCCGACTATAGCCACCGTATGTTCGTAATGGCTCCCTCGAAGTCCGTCTTCACACACTACCGACCATTTATCGTCCAGTATTTTTGGGGTTCCGTTCTTTTGGCAGATCATCGGCTCGAGACAGAAGACCATACCGTTTTTTATTTTCGGTCCGCTCTTTGGTGAGCCGTGTTCGAGATAGTTCGGTATTTCGGGCTCTTCATGAGGCTTCCGCCCGATTCCGTGGCCGCAGAAGTTCAATAGGGGTGTGAATCCTCTCGAACGGATGAACTTTTCGAGTTCGAGACTCAACTCCTTGAATCTCATACCCGGTCTTATGATATCTATAGCGTGATAGAGTGCATCTTTCGCGCATGCTATGAGACGTTCATCCTCTTCACTAATCTTTCCGACAGGAATAGTCACGGCGGCATCGCCATACCAACCTTCCAGTTCGGTGCCTATGTCGAGACCGAGAATGTCGCCCTCTTTCACTACGGTATCGTCGGGAATTCCGTGGATTATAACTTCGTTCAAAGAGGTGCAGACAGCTGCGGGAAAGCCGTATAGCCCCTTGAATGAAGGTTTTGCACCCTTCGAGCGCAGAAACTCTTCACCCATTGCGTCTATCTCTTTGAGTGTCATGCCCGGCTTGACGCTCTCTTTCAGAAACTCGAGCGTCTCCCCGACGATCCTGTTCGCACGCCTGAGCTTCTCTATCTCGGCGGGCTTTCGGATCGGTATCGACATCTACAGCCCTACCGCACTGAGCGTCTCGTATTTGCTCATATAGATCTGAGCTTCTATCTTTCTCATAGTGTCGAGTGCGACCTGAACCACGATGAGTACCGCTGTACCTCCGAAATAGAACGGTACGCCCATGCTTTTGACCAGTATCCACGGCAGCGTAGATATCAGTGCCAAGTAGATC
>JALSXE010000374.1:0-2340 GCA_027072755.1 Campylobacterales bacterium
CCGCGACATAGGGCAGCCCCTCTGTGAAAGATGGCGCTCCGTGAGGTACGGCCATAAACTCCTGAAAATCGACACTGTTGTCGGCGTGCTCACCGCCGTTTAGAATGTTCATGCACGGAACCGGTATTCGTCTCGCCTCCGTTCCGCCGATGTAGCGGTAGAGCTCGCTCCCCTCGCTCTCGGCGGCAGCTTTCGCCACTGCCATAGAGACTCCCAAAACGGCGTTGGCGCCGAGCCTGCTCTTGTTGTCTGTTCCGTCGAGCTCTATCATGAGCCGGTCTATCATCGCCTGTTCGGACGCATCCAGCCCCGTAAGTTCGGGAGCTATTATACTGTTTACATTCGCGCACGCTTTGCGCACCCCTTTGCCGCCGTATCGCTCCTCGCCGTCGCGCAGCTCTACCGCTTCGTTTTCGCCTCTACTGGCACCGGAGGGTACGGATGCGCTTACCTTCGTACCGTCTTCGAGGGTGACGAATACGCGAACAGTGGGATTCCCGCGGGAATCGAGTATCTCTATCGCACGGACGCTCTTTATCGTACTGCTCATACCGCTGCTCCTTTGGCGATCTTCAACGCCTCGTCGACAGTAGCGTTTTTGACGGTAACCGCATAGATAGCGTTCGCCATGCGTATCGCCTCTTCGAGCGGCCTTTGGTGAATATTACGGCCTGTCCCGTTTCCGCGGCTTCCGCCGATATGTATCTGCTCGTGAAGCTGAGCCAGAAATTCGGCCTCGTCAACTTTGTCGCCCCCTTCGCACAAAACCCCTGTCCGGCCTGCCGCCCGAGTCGCCTCTTTCAGGAGTGCCGGGTCGAAACCGCCGTTTACATAGGGTACTTTCAGCTTGACAAAGTCCGCCCCGAGGCATGCACCGACACCTGCGGCGCCGGCGATCAGATGTGCATCGTGCTCATCTTTTACGTATGGACCCTTCGGATATATCCAGAGTACTGCCAGCATGCCGTTTTCATGCGCTTTATGCACTATTTGGGCAGCTTCTTGCAGCATCGAATGTTCGTGCTCTCCTCCCAGATATACCGTATAGCCGACCCCGCGGATATCCAGACCGCTGCTCTTTTTGAAGCGGACTATATCGTCCACTTCCAGCCACTGCTGCGAATAGGGGTCTTTGTCGGTGTAGGGCACAAGATTGGTCTTGGAATTGAGCTTCACCAGATAGGGAATATTTCTGTAGTCCCTCGCGTATCTGCATATAAGCCCGAACTGCGTAGCGAAAACCCCTATATCGGCCCTTGAAGCGATCTGAAACATATGTTCGGGGTCACTGTCTTCGGGCGGTATGCCGGAGCCGAAGAAGTCGTTGTTCAGATGTTCTACCTTCTGATCACCGGCAAAGAGCATCAGCCGACCGCTCCCGCCCGTACTTCTATCGAAGATTTCGAGAAAATCCCCCTCCCTCTCTTCCGGCACATCGGCCGGCAGGTATCTTTCCGCCATTTTAGATCCTTCCCAGCTCTTTTTCAAGCTCTACGATATCACGCATTGTCTTTAGGACACTGTCCGGGTTGAGACTGATCGAGTCTATACCCAGCTTTACAAGAAATTCGGCAACTTCGGGATAGTCGGAGGGAGCCTGACCGCAAATACCGCTATGTCGTCCGTTTCGCTTCGCGCCTTCGACCGCAAGCTCTATCATCTTCATCACGCCCGGGTCGCGCTCGTCGTAATCGAACGCGACTATCTCGCTGTCACGATCGACTCCGAGTGTAAGCTGTGTAAGATCGTTGCTTCCTATGCTGAAACCGTCAAAAATCTCGCTGAAAGCGTCTATCTGGATCACATTGTTGGGAATTTCGCACATTACATAGATCTTCAAGCCCCCTTCGCCTCTTTTAAGCCCGTACTTTGCCATCGTCTCGAGCACTTTTCTACCCTCCTCGACCCGTCGACAGAAGGGGATCATCAAGATGACGTTTTCAAAGCCCATCTCCTCACGCACCCTCTTCATTGCCGCACACTCGAGGGCGAATCCCTCTTCGTATGCGGGATGAATATAGCGTGCCGCGCCGCGAAAGCCTATCATCGGGTTATCCTCTTCCGGCTCGAAAAACTTACCGCCAAGAAGCGTTGCGTATTCGTTGCTCTTGAAGTCGCTCATGCGGACAACACAAGGGTTCGGGTAGACAGAAGCGGCTATCGTCGCCACCCCTTCGGAGAGCGTTTTTACAAAAAACTCTTCCGGGCTCTCAAATGCTCCAAAGAGCTTCTCGAGAGCCTTTCTGGTCTCTTCGTCAACCTTCTCCATATGCTTCAGGGCCATAGGGTGCGCTTTGATATACTCGTTTATAATGAACTCCATTCTCGCAAGCCCTATGC
>JALSXE010000375.1:0-2338 GCA_027072755.1 Campylobacterales bacterium
GTCACCAGCAAGTGGCTTCAATATCAGGACCAGGCTGAATTACCGTACTGCGGACTTCTACAACGTAAACGGCTTTATTCAGCTCCAGAATGTCAGCAATATAGAAGAAGATTTTTGCGTGAACCCCGGCTGTGACAGGAATAGAGATGTCATTGCTGATCCTGACGGAAGCAGAGTGCACCAGGCCTATCTCGATATGTCTTTTCTTCCAGATACTCGCATCAGGCTTGGGCGTCAGGAGATCATAATGGACGATCACAGGCTAATCGGCAACATTGGATGGCGCCAAAACGCCCAGTCCTTTGATGGTGTCACTGTCACAAATAAGAGTATTCCTGATCTCGAACTCTTTGCAGGATTCGTTGACAGGGTAAATACCATCAAACTCACCCAGGTTGATCTCGATGGGCTGTATCTCTTCCATGCAACCTATACTGGGGTCAAAGGTCATAAGTTTGCTGCCTTTTGTTATCTCCTTGATTCCGAAGGAAACGGCGACAATGACAGGGATGTGGCCACATACGGGCTCAGGGCATCTGGTAAGGTGGCAATGTTAAAGTATGCAATGGACTATGCCTATCAGACAGATTGGGCCGACAGGAACAACGACGTTAGTGCCAATATGTTCAACGTATATGTGGGCACTGCCCTCAGTAAGATGTATTCCATAGGCGTGGGGGTTAGCTACATCGAGGGACAGGACGACAAGGATCCCAAAAAAGACAGGGCCTTTGACACCCTCTTTTCCACAGCCCATAAATTCAACGGCTGGGCTGATTCATTTCTCAATACCAATGGAGGGGGACTAGTAAATGGGCTAATAGACTATTATGCAGATCTCACTGTCAAGTACATGGGTATAAAGTTCAAGGCAGTTTACCACTACTTCGACTCCCAGACCGATGATCCCAATAATTTTGACGATGCCTATGGCGATGAAATCGACCTTCTGGCTGTTAAAAAGCTCCACAAGAATGTGAAGGGCCTTTTGAAGTATGCCCACTATAATGAGATGAATAGTTCAGCCAGAAAGGCTGCTGGCCTTGTGGGAGGCCATGACGAGGATGTCTTCTGGGCCCGCCTGATGGTGAATTTCTAGTAACCTTGAAAAGACTGCCCCTGGCCGTTGGCCATTGGCCAGGGGCAATGGCGTACAGGAGGAATATCTATGAGTTTTAGACGTATCTATTTATTACTGGCAATATCGCTATTTTGTCTGGTGGCATGTGGAGGCATGCATGGCTCTCAGGCGTCTCAGGGCAAAAAGAATGGGCATCCAGAGCTTAGCGCCAGTGAAAAGCTTCAACCGTGCTATCAATGCCACAAGGAGGTTACCCCGGACATCTATAAGGAATGGTATGCGTCAAGGCATGGCATAGGACAGGTGAGATGTTTTCAGTGCCACGGTGGCTACGATGACCTGAAGGTGGTACCGGCAAGGTCAAGGTGTGGTATTTGTCATATGAAGGCCCTTGAAAATTGCCCCAAGGACAAAGCCTGCTGGGCCTGTCATCCAGCCCACAGGTTTGAGAGAGGTAAATAATCCACTGGTTTGAAATCGTAGGAGGTATGAAAGAGATGGGATTGACCAGAAGACAGTTTATTAAAAGGACCGCCGCCCTTACCGCCGCCTCTTTTTGCGGCCTGAACCTGAGCATTGATGACATGAATGTCAGTCATGCCTTTGATGCAGATAAATGGGTAAGGGGCTCATGCAGGCTCTGTGGCGTGGGGTGCAGGGTGGAACTGGGTCTTAAGAATGGTAAACCTGTGGCCTTAAGGGGCGTTAAAGACTCACGGACCAACCTCGGCTATGTCTGCATGAAGGGTATGTTGTTCTATAAGATAATACATCACCCGGACCGCCTCACCAGACCACTTTACAGGGCCAGAAAGGACCAGCCATTCAAGGAGATTTCCTGGGACGAGGCCCTGGATATTGCTGCAAAGGCATTTGCAGATTCTGTGCGCAAATATGGGAATAATTCTGTGGCATACTATGGCTCTGGCCAGGCACTCACAGAGGAGACCTATATCTTCCAGAAGGTGATGAGGGCAGGGCTTCAGACAAACAATGTGGAGGGCAATCCAAGGCTCTGTATGGCCAGTGCTGTGGGGGGGTATCTCACCTCGTTTGGAGCAGATGAACCAATTGGAGGCTATGCAGACATAGAAAAGTGTCACTGTTTCTTCATCATTGGCAGCAATACCGCTGAGGCGCATCCAGTATTGTTCAGGCGCATCATGAGGCGCAAACTAGACAACCCAGACAAGGTAAAGGTAATAAATGCCGACCCAAGGGTCTCCCCCGCCTCAAGGATTGCCGATATACATATCC
>JALSXE010000376.1:0-9139 GCA_027072755.1 Campylobacterales bacterium
GCACCATAGGATCGAGCCCTATATCGAAATCCATAAAGATGGCCGTCAGTGCCAGAGCGAAGAGGATCCCGAAGCCCAGGCTCGCAACGGAGATTATCATACCCTTTACCGAAGCGGTCTTGTTCTCAACTTTCACAAGTTTCGAGAGCATCAGGTATATCACGAAACCGAGGCTTCCGACAAGAAGCGGTACCGCGGGGTGCATCAGGATATAACGGTCGAAATAGAAAGAGGCCGAGAGCAGAACGATACCGACAACCATAAGCAGATGTATCCACCTCGCGTGGTAGAGCGGCTCAGAAATCGAAGCTCCGGCAATTACGGGAAGCATCTGAAACAGCGCGCCGACCATGGCCATCGCGGCGACACCCAGCATCAGCAGGTGCACAACTGCCACCGCGGCCGGTGTATCCCACTGCAGAAGCATATGCGAATCCGCGAAGAGTACGGCTACGGCGGCCAGAACTCCGAAGATCGGGATGGTCAGAAAGAATCGCAATATCACCTCGATGGGCGGAGCCTGATCGAGTGAGAGACCTTTATTGAACACTACAGTACCTTTTCATAACCTTTTCAAGATCGAGCTCTTCGTTTTTCGAAAAGAGGATATGCCATTCGTTTTCTGCGGCTTCACACACCTTAAAACGTATTCCATGACGCTCGGCTATTGCCAGAAGAGGCCGGGGCAGGCGGTGAATGAGCAGATGGAACAGGTTCGAACCGTCCAGCTTCCGAAACATCTGCACCGACCTCTCGAGCGGCTCCGGATGGTTCAGCCCTCTGGCATCAAACTCCAGAACCTCTACACCCTTCAATGCTCTTTCATCTCATTCACAAGTTTTTCGGCCTCGTTGTCAAGAAGCCGGTCACACATCGCATAGAGCATCTGCTCCTCTTTCATGTTGTGCTGCTGCAGAAGTATCATAAGGGTATCCGCAACCGAAAAAAACCTCTCTTTGTCACTATTGTCTATAGCCTCTTTGAGCTGCTCCAGAAGCCCTCTGACCTGGGTATGCTCGTGGCGCATGACCCGTGTGGGCCCTTCGGTAGTTCCGGCAGCCTTCTCGAATGCGGGAAAGAGTATCTCCTCCTCTTTGGAAAAGTGCCTCAGAGTATCGAGCATAAACTCTTCGAAGTGCCTGAAAGCCTCCTCGAAGTCATCGTTGCTAGCAGCCTGTTCGGCTTTCGCAAACGACTCGTCACAGCTACGATGCTCTTCTCTCATATAGTTGGATATCTGCATATTTTCTTCTCCTATTTAAAAATAAAAAATATTTTTGCCATCAGTACGGCTATCAAAGCCAAAAACGAGACCATTATCCAGTCCATCTTTTTTTCCTGACTTTGCCCGTTGCATTTACGATGCAGGCGGGATTTTGTTCTGTCGAATGATAATGGGATTGTACTCAAAAAAATCTTTCAAATTGGTTGACACCCATCAACAAAATCAGATTTTTATTTAATATGGAAACCGATGTCACTATTGTGTCATCAAGCCCCGTAAAAACGGTATGTCGTGACACTTTTGTGAGCTCTTTTTTTATGGCTCGGCAAGTAAAAAAAGCTTACAATTTCAGAGTCCGGCGTACGAAGATTTCGTAACCGGGTACCTGCTCCTTTAGCTTGCACCGAAATGAGCAATTTTTTGAAGCGTCCAGTGCTTCATACACCCTTTCGGAACCTGTCACGAAGAAGTGGAAACGGACACTTTTTCGCGACAGGTTCTGTCAAAAGGGTGCTTCCAAAGCCCCGTCGAGGCCGCTTGACCTCCCGGGGTTTTCGAGGCACCCGGGATAACTCCTGCATAAACCATACAGAAAAGATTTTAACGATGCTTAAAGAGATTCTGAAAAGAGATGGTACGAAAGAGGCGTTTGCCCCCTATAAAATAGAAGATGCGATCAAGGCGGCTTTCAAAAGCCAGAACACCACATACGACAGTACGATATTTTTCAATGTACTCGACAGACTGAAACAAAAACGCATCGCCGCGGTCGAAGATATTCAGGACATGATAGAGCAGGAGCTCTTCAAGGCTCGCTACTTCGAAGTGATGCGCGCCTTCATGATCTACCGCCACACCCACAAGATGCAGAGAGAGCACATACTCGGTCTTGTCGAGGACACCACGTTCGTTAACTCCACCGAGACGATAGAGGAGTATATCTCCAAAAGCGACTGGCGCATAAACGCAAACTCGAATACCGGTTACTCGCACGCGGGACTGATAAACAACACGGCCGGCAAAATAATCGCCAACTACTGGCTCGACAAGATCTACTCCAAAGAGGAGGGGTACGCCCACAGAAACGGCGACTACCATATACACGACCTCGACTGCCTCAGCGGCTACTGTGCGGGATGGAGCCTTCGCGCACTTCTGGACGAAGGATTCAACGGCGTAAGGGGGCGTGTCGAGAGTCGTCCGCCGAAGCACTTCAGAGAGGCGCTCGGACAGATGGCGAACTTCCTTGGCATACTGCAGTCGGAGTGGGCCGGTGCACAGGCTTTCAGCTCGTTCGATACATATCTGGCACCCTATCTATTCAAGGACCGCCTAAGTTTTACTGAGACCAAAAAGGCGATACGCAGCTTCGTATACAACCTCAACGTCCCGGCAAGATGGGGGCAGTCGCCCTTTACGAACATAACGATCGACTGGACGGTTCCGGAAGATCTGAAAGAGCAGTTTCCTACAAGCGGAAAGAGACACCTGTTGAAGGGAGTGGAGGATGAGCGGCTGCTTAAAGAGGCCCGAAGACGCGACCCGAACATAACCTCTCTGGAGCAGATGTGCTATCGCCACTTCCAGCCGGAGATGAATATGATCAACCGTGCATACTACGAAGTGATGACCGAAGGCGACAGCACCGGACAGCCCTTCACATTTCCGATACCAACGGTAAACATTACCGAAGATTTCGACTGGTACGGCGAAAATACGGATATTCTCTTCGAAAACACGGCGAAGATCGGCTCGTCATACTTCCAGAACTTCATAGGAAGCCAGTATAAGCGTGATGAGAACGGAAATCTCGTCCCGAACGAAGAGGCGTACAAACCGGGACATGTAAGAAGCATGTGCTGCCGGCTCCAGCTCGATCTTCGCGAACTGCTCAAAAGAGGGGGTGGGCTCTTCGGAAGCGCCGAAATGACCGGTAGCATAGGAGTGGTCACGATAAACATGGCAAGACTCGGATACCTCTATAAAAACGATATCAAGGGACTCTACAAGAGGCTCGAAGAGCTTATGGATCTGGCGAAGTCTACACTCGAAAAGAAGAGAAAGTTTATACAGGAGCTTTACGACAGGGGGCTATTCCCCTATACGAAACGATACCTTCCGGGCTTCAACAACCACTTCTCGACAATAGGCGTAAACGGCATGAACGAGATGATCAGGAACTTCTCCGACGACATGCTAACGATAGCGGACGAAGAGGGTAGGCGTATGGCACTCGAGATTCTCGATTTCATGCGCGAGAGAATGAGAGAGTACCAGGAAGAGACCGGAAACCTCTACAACCTGGAAGCCACGCCGGCGGAGGGAACCACATACCGTTTCGCGAAAGAGGACAAAAAGAGATACCCCGATATCATTCAGGCAGGAAGCGGCAAAAATATCTACTATACCAACTCGTCGCAGATACCGGTAGATTTGACCGAGGATCCGTTCGAGGCACTGGAGTTGCAGGACGAACTTCAGTGCAAATATACGGGGGGAACGGTTTTGCATCTCTATATGAGGGAGCGCATTAGTTCTGCGGAGGCGTGCAGAAACCTCGTAAAGAAGGTCATAACCAACTTCAAGCTTCCATACATCACGGTAACGCCGCTCTTTTCGGTATGCCCCAAACACGGCTATATACCGGGCGAACACGAGTTTTGCCCGAAATGTGACGAAGAGCTGCTGCAAGCTTATGAAGAGGAGGGGAAAAAATGTTCATCGTTTTAGCCAAAGACCGATTGTCGGGCACATTCATAAGGCTGCTCTTTCAGATGGCCGGAAACACGATACGCCCGGATGCGCGGGCATTCATATCGAACATATAGAAGGAGGATACGATGCACAACAGAGACGAGATACTAAAAAATCTGCGGGAGAGACGCACAAAGTGTACGGTATATACGAGGGTGATGGGTTACCATAGACCGGTAGAGAGCTTCAATATCGGCAAAAAAGGCGAACATCGCCAAAGAAAGCAGTTTGTTGAACGGTAAACAGATTTTCGATATTACACCCTTTACACATCTCGACTATCCGGGCAAATTAGCCTGTATAGTCTGGTTTTGCGGCTGCAATATGCGCTGTATGTACTGCTACAACAGCGATATCGTATTTGCCAAAGAGGGGAACTACGGTGTAGACGAACTCTACGACTTTCTCGAAAGACGCATAGGGCTGCTCGACGGGGTGGTCCTGAGCGGAGGAGAGCCGACGATACACGAGCTGATACCGATCTGCCGCAAAATAAGGGAGTACGGCTTCTCAATCAAACTCGATACGAACGGACTAAACACCGAGATGGTGAAAGCTCTCGTCGAAGAGGGGCTGGTCGACTATATCGCCCTCGATTTCAAAGCCATGAACGGAAAGTTCGGCTATGTGACAGGATCGAGCAGGTACATAGGATTCATAAAGACACTCGAATTTCTTGTCTCGAGCCAGACGCAGTTCGAAGTACGCACTACGGTCCACGCCGACCTTCTGCAGCCCGAAGATATAAACGCGATGATGCGTGAACTAAAGTCATACGGATACAACGGCCCCTACTATCTTCAGAGATTCATAGAGACCAGAAACAATATAGCAAACATGAAGAGTCCCGAAAGCGACTTCGACGAGAGCAGACTAGAAGATACGCTTCAGATCGTCTGGCGCTGACCAAAAGGCTCAGACACCAGGAAACTCCCCTGTCACCCCTTTTTTGAGCCGGCCCCGGCAAGAAGGTAGCCCTGCCCCGATATATTCTCTATCAGCCCCCTGTCGCTCTTCTGCCTGACTCGCTTTATGAAGGTTCTTAGCCTGTCGTCGCTCACCTCTTCATCCGGCCAGAGTGCGGCCTTGATCGCATCGTTCGAGAGGTAGTGGTTGGGGCTGTGCAGCAGCTGGGCGATAAATCTGCTCTCACGCTTGCTAAGGTGCACCAGGACTCCGTTCCTGAAGAGCTGTTCACTCTGAAGATCGTATTCGAACGGCTCCATCAGTTTGATCCTGTTCTGCTTTTTTATCCGCAGAGCAAGTTCGCAAAGATAGTTCAATAGCTCTTCCGGATCGAAAGGCTTTATGAAATATTTGACCACTCCGACATCTATCGCACCGAGCAGCTTCTGTTTGTCACTGTATGCGCTGAGTATTATCACCGGCACATCCGGGTTTTCCGACTTTACGGCAGAAGCGAGTTGCAGCCCGTCCATTCTGGGCATCGTGATATCCGTGATCACTATATCGGGCCTGAGCTTTCTGAAAGCCTCCAGCCCCTCTATCCCGTCATGCGCTACCGCAAACTCCGCAAAGTAGTCCCCGATCGCCTCTTTGAGCAACTTGGCGAGGGTCACCTCATCTTCCACCAACAGCAGACGCAGATTTACAAGTCTCGAGCTACACGACATCCGCGGTCTCCTCCGCCAGCGGAATCTCTATTACGAAACAGGCGCCGTCACCGCAGTTTTTCGCCTCTATGCTGCCAAAGAGCCCTTTCTCTATTATCATCTTCGACATGAAGAGTCCGAGACCGGTCCCCTTGGCTGTATGTTTGGTAGTGAAATATGGCTCGAATATCCGCTCGAGTGCCGACTCTTCGATGCCGCCGGCATTGTCGGATACGACGATTCGCGCAAAATCACCCTCCCTCGAGACTTTCAGGGAGATTCTTCTCTCCCTGATACCATTTTCGATGAAGGCATCCTTGGCGTTTTGTAGCAGGTTGATTATGACTTGGGAGAGTTCGTTGCTCACCCCTACGGCCTTTAGCGACGTATCTATGGACATATCTATCTCTATATGCTCTTTTTCGAGAGTTTTCTGCAGTATCTGCATCGACTCCTCCAGACTCTTGGCGATCTCGAAAGGCTCTTTCGGTTTGTCCGGCCTGAAGAAGTTGATGAAATCCTCTATTGTCTGTGACATGTTCTGGATCATCGATTTCGCTTCGTCGTAGATATCCTCAACCTGCTCATCATCCCTTTTCAAAGCGGCCCTCTTCATATTGAAAAGCGCCAGCGTGAGCTCCGTAAGCGGCTGCCTCCACTGGTGGGCGATATTCGCCATCATCTGCCCCAGACTGGCGAACCTCGACTGCCAGAAGAGCATCTTCTGTTTCTCCTCGTTTTTGCGCACCTCCTCTCTTACCCGCTTCTCGAGATTCTTGTTGAGTTCGTAAAGCTTTCGTGTCTGAAGGGCCACGCGCCTCTCGAGGGTCCTGTTTAGAGCCTCGAGCTCCTTCTCTTTCTTTTCGAGCGCGATCTTCAGGTTCACCTCTTTCGTGACATCGTACCTGATAGCTATGAACTCTTCTATATCGCCGTTTTCATCCAGTATGGGGATTATGGTTGTGTTTACGAAGAAGGTGCTACCGTCTTTGGCTCTGTTCATTACGGTAGATTTGAAGATCTTCTTCTGTAAAATCGTATCCCAGAGCCTTTTGAAGTTGCTGGCCGGAACGTCCGGGTGGCGGACTATGTTGTGGTTCTGGCCTATCAGCTCCTCTCTCGTGTAGCCGGAGATTTTGCAAAATTCGTCGTTTACGAAAGTTATGATGCCGTTTATATCGGTTTTGGAGACGATATTCGAACTTTCGATCGCATCTTTGTACTGCTTGAACATAGGCTAATTATAGCACTTTTCCCACTCTCTAAACTCGTTCGAAAAGTAGTTTATGCGAACTTTCTTGAACTCTCTTGTCGAGTATAGATAGCTGTAATCCTCCACTCCTATCTCTTCCGCCATCTCAGAAACGATCTTTTCGACCTCCTCCCTGCTCTTGCCGTGCACCATCGAAAAGAGCGGATAGGGCCAGTTCGGGTAGACCGGGCGCAGATAGCAGTGACTAACGGCACTATAGGCCGCGACCGTCTCGCCGATCTCCTCCGCCCGCTCTTCGGGAACCCTCCAAACCACCATTGCATTGGCCGTAAACCCCGCTTTTCTGTGGTAAAGAATCGAAGCGAACCTCCTCATGATGCCGGCCCTCTGCATCTTTCGTACCTCTTCGGTGAGTGTATCGTAACCGATGCCCAGAGAGTCGACGATATGCGCAAACGGCTCTTCTACCGCCGCGATGTCGCCCTGAAGCCCCCTTATCATCTCGTAGTGGATATCTTTCAGCTCCATCGGCTCCTTTTTTACCCTTTCGCGGCGCTCTTTTTTGGCCCTGTCACCCTTCAGGTCGAGCTGTACCGAGATTTTGAACATCTTTTTCGTAGGGAGTATTATGTACTCTTCGCATCCGGCCTGCTCTGCAAGAATCTCCACCGTCCTTTCGAGTCCCAGCTTCGAATCGGGGGCTACCGCGATGGTGAACCATAGGTTGTAGGGGTTCTCCCTTTCGTAATTGTGGCTCACTCCCGGGTGACCGTTCACGATTGCCGCAGCCTCCTCTATAGTGTCGGTTTTAAAGGCTACGAGCGAAGATCTGTAGCCGAGACTCTTCGTGTCGAATATAGCGGAGGTCTGGCGTATGATCTTCTCCTCTTTGAGCCTGGAGTAGAGACTCAAAACCTCCTCTTCACTGCCGCCGAGACTCTTAGCCAGCGCCGCGAAGGGCCTTCGGCATACGGGAAACTCTTTCTGTATCAGTGTCAAAAACTCTTTTTCCATGATAAATCCGCTTTTTTCGCTCCATTATAAAGCTTTCCTCTTTACACTTTCCTTGACGTCTATCAACGCCTTTTCAAGGAGGGTATGATAAGATTTTCACTTTCCTATATGTTGCGCAAATTCCGGGCCGAGCCCGTTATTCGGCCGGTGGTGAGCGGCCCTGCAAACCACTGAAACTTCGAAATCGAAGGTTTGCCCCGAAAGGAGAGATATTGGCCTATTTTCCGGCATTCATAAAACTCGACGGCAAAGCCGTCCTGGTAGTGGGCGGCGGCCGTATCGCCGGTGAAAAGCTCGAGAAACTGCTCGATTTTACGGATAATATAACCGTTGTCTCTCCCCAGCTGGCCCCTCGCACAAAAGAGCTGGTCGAAGCGGCGGGTCTTAAAGTGCTCGAACGCCCCTACGAAGAGTCCGATATAGAGGGTTTCGATATAGTCATAGTGGCGGTCGACGACCTCGATCTTCAAAAAAGGATCTATGAAGCGTGCGGCAAACGGCACACTCTGTGCAACAGCGTCGACTCCGTCGACTACTGCGACTTCATCTTCCCCTCCTATACGAAAAAAGGGGATCTCACCGTCGCCTTTTCCACCTCGGGCGTCTCTCCGTCGGTGGCCAAATATCTGCGCCGCTCGATTGAGAGGTTCATCCCCGACTCCATCTCCGAGTTTCTAAAAGAGATGAAGAGCCTGCGCTCTTCGCTGCCCAAAGGGAAGGAGCGTATGAAACTTCTGGATGAAAAAGCGAAAAACTATATAGAAAATCTCTTTCCAAAGGATAGGAATGTTAAGTAAAAAACTGGTCTGGGCACTGATGGCGATTTTCGCCTTTTTGAGCATAAGTACGCTCATCATGAATATGCCGGAAAAGAAAGACCGGCATGTCATTGAGAAGGTCAGCGCCTATTTTCCGTATGAGATCACCAAAACGCTGGGAGGGCTCGACATCGTCGACAAAAGGAGCGGCGAAAAGCTCAAGATAGACAATGCGAAGGTTTTCCTGGCCTTCGACGACCTTCTTAAGAAGTGGGGCGGCACTCATCTGAAACTTGAAGGCTCCACACTTGTCATCTTGGATGACGAAAACAGGACAGTCGATACTATGCACCTAAACGAAAAAGAGATCTCATTCGTCAAAAATTTCTTTTTCAAGTAGTGTCGCATCCACTGCCCCCGAAAGTGGAGGTTTCAGTAGCACCTCTTCGGGTGAAAGCAGAAAAATCGTCGGATATTCGAGTGTGTAGAGCAGCTCAACCGGATAATCTTCATTCTCTCTCGTGACTACGACGGGAACGCTCTTTTCGTTTACAAGCCGCAC
>JALSXE010000377.1:0-808 GCA_027072755.1 Campylobacterales bacterium
GGCTAAGATGGCAGATATTACAGACATCAAATCTATACTCTATACAGAGAAGACGCTCGGTCTTCAGGAGGAGGGCGTCATCGTCGTACAGACATCCCCGAAAGTGACGAAGAACCAGCTCAAGGCGATCTTTAAAGAGTATTTCGGAGTAAATCCGGTTAAGGTGAACTCGCTTCGCCAAAGCGGTAAGGTAAAGCGTTTCCGAGGCAAAGAAGGAAAGCGTGCAGACTTTAAAAAGTTCTATGTGAAGCTGCCGGAAGGCGCAAACATCGAGAGCTTGAGTGCGTAAGGAATAGAAGATGGCAATAAAAACATATAAACCGTATACTCCCAGCAGACGCTATATGAGCGTCGTAGACAGCGCGGATATCACGAGCAAGCCGACGGTACGTAAGCTTCTTAAGAAGCTTCCCGCGAAGGCCGGACGAAACAATCGCGGAAGAATTACGTCGCGCCATAAGGAAGCGGGAGCGAAGAAGCTCTACCGAATTATCGATTTCAAGCGTAACAAATTCGGCATAGAGGGAACGGTGGCGACGATCGAGTACGATCCGTACAGAAACTGCCGTATCTGCCTCATCAACTATGCCGACGGCGAGAAGCGCTACATTATCCAGCCGAGCGGCCTGAAAGTGGGTGACAAGGTGCAGGCGGCCGAGTCGGGTCTGGACATCAAACCGGGCAACGCTATGAAGCTTAAAAACATACCCGTCGGTACGCTTGTTCACAACATAGAGATGAAGCCCGGAAAAGGGGGGCAGATCGTTCGTAGTGCAGGCGGATATGCACAGATCATGGGCCGCGAAGG
>JALSXE010000377.1:818-2331 GCA_027072755.1 Campylobacterales bacterium
TCATCGTAAGGCTTCCCAGCTCCGAGATGCGCAAAATTCTAGGCGAGTGCATGGCGACGGTCGGTACCGTTGGAAACGAAGAGTTCGCCAACATCGTCATAGGAAAGGCCGGTAGAAGCCGACACCTCGGAATCCGTCCCCAGACCCGCGGTTCCGCTATGAACCCGGTAGACCACCCGCACGGAGGTGGTGAGGGTAAGACCAACTCCGGACGTCATCCTGTAACACCTTGGGGTATGCCGACTAAAGGCTTTAAAACTCGTCGTAAGAAAGCTAGTGACAAACTTATCATTTCACGACGCAAAAAGAAATAAGAGGGTAAGTAATGGCAAGATCTATCAAAAAGGGTCCTTTTATTGACGAGCACCTGATGAAGAAGGTGCTCAAGGCGAAAGAGACCGGTGATACCAAACCGATAAAGACATGGTCACGCCGAAGCACCATCTTCCCGGAGATGATCGGTTTGACCATCAATGTCCACAACGGACGTCAGTTTGTTCCCGTATATATTACGGAGAACCATGTCGGATACAAGCTCGGCGAGTTTGCGCCGACACGTACGTTCAGAGGCCACAAGGGCTCTGTACAGAAAAAGATCGGGAAGTAAGGGGTAGAAGATGAGCAGAGCAACACTTAAATTCATACGCCTCAGCCCGACGAAAGCCCGCCTCATCGCACGCGAAGTGCAGGGAATGAATGCCGAGCTTGCGCTGGCAAGCCTGGAATTTATGCCTAACAAGGCGGCAAAGATCATCTCGAAAGTGATCGCCTCGGCAGTCGCGAACGGCGGATACGAGCCGGAAGAGGTAGTTATCTCTTCGTGCCGTATAGACAAGGGGCCGGTTCTCAAGCGATGGAAACCACGTGCACGCGGCCGTGCGTCACGAATCATGAAACCAACATCTCACGTGATTGTCGAAGTCACGGAAGCGAAGGATAAGTAATGGGTCAGAAAGTCAATCCGATCGGTTTGCGTCTTGGAATCAACCGTAACTGGTCATCGCGCTGGTATCCGAACTGGCAGCGTGTACCTGCATTTGTCGCCGAGGATGACAAGATAAGGAAATTCCTCAAGAAAGAGCTCTACTATGCGGGTGTGGCTGATATCATCATCGAGCGTACGGCAAAGCGTCTGCGTGTAACGATAGTCGCGGCTCGCCCCGGTATCATCATCGGTAAAAAGGGTGCCGACATAGAGAAGCTCAAAACGCGCCTTCAGAACATGGTTCAAAAGCCGGTGGCTCTGAACATTCGTGAAGAGAAGCGACCCCAGGCCTCCGCACAGCTCGCAGCCGAAAACATCGCTACGCAGCTTGAGCGCCGAGTCGCTTTCCGACGCGCCATGAAAAAGGTTATCCAGGCGGCGCAGAAAGCCGGAGCCAAAGGGATCAAGGTGCAGGTAGCGGGCCGTCTCGGCGGAGCCGAAATGGCGCGAACCGAGTGGTATCTTGAGGGGCGCGTACCTCTTCATACGCTCAGGGCGAAGATTGACTACGGCTTCGCACAGGCATAC
>JALSXE010000378.1:0-2326 GCA_027072755.1 Campylobacterales bacterium
CTCCTCTGTGGCCGTCGGGCGGTTAAGGTACCCCTGCATCACGTTGTCGCCCTTTACGATGATTTCGCCGATCTCCCCCGCCGGAAGCTCAAGCATATTTTCGTCCACGATCTTTATCTCCACTCCCGGAATTGCGGGACCGACGGAGAGAGGCTTCTGCTTCCAAGGCGGATTTACGGAGACCACCGGTGAACACTCGCTGAGGCCATACCCCTCCAGCAGCTTCGCGCGCCTGAACTTGGAGGTGAACCTCTTTATCGTCGCTTCACTCAACGGTGCGGCGCCACTTACGAAATAGCGAATCTTTTGAAACCACATGAAGTACCACGGAAGCTTTGCGCGGCTGAGTGCGTTGTATACATCGGGAACCCCCACGAACATCGTTACCCGCTTGAAGAGTATCTGCTTTATGATATTGCTAAAGGGCATGATCTTGCGGACAATCACATAAGAGGCTCCGTAGTATATGGGCATAATTACGGTAACGGTCAGGGTGAAGGCGTGAAACATCGGAAGATAGACGATAAACCGGTCTCTTTTCGTGAAATTCGTAAGCTCTCCGATCGCCTTGCAGTTGTGGAGTATATTGCGGTAGCTGAGCATAGCCCCCTTAGGGTTTCCGGTGGTACCGGAGGTGTATATTATGATCGCAAGATCGTCAATTTCGGGGTACTCCGTATGTTCATGGCTCTTAAGAATCTCGAATATCTCGTCGAAGCGTATGTTTTTGTTGTCAAGTGCCTCGTACCCCCCTTCCCATACGACCCTCTCTATAGGGGTATTGCCCCAAAGCGGCTCAACTATCTCTTTCTGTTCTGCCGATGCCATCAACATCCTGGCGCCGCAGTCGTTGAGAATGTAGGCGACCTCTTCACTCTTCAAAAAGGTATTCACGGGCACCGCCACGGCGCCTATCTTTGTAATGGCGAAAACCGAAATGACGAACTCTTTGGAGTTTTGCATAAATATGGCAACGCGGTCACCCTTTTTTATATCGGAAAGCTCCAGGAACCTCGCCAGGGTATCAACCTTCTTCTTCAGCCTCGAGTAGGTGAGTGTACGGTTCTCCGCCAGCAGAGCCGGCCTCTTCGGCTCCCTTTTTGCGTGGTGTTCGAGCATCTCATAGAAGCTTCTGAAAGGGTACTGCATGGTTTTAGAATCTATACCCCAAAGAGATATTGGTCAGTACGGCCCCGCCCTTTTTGAAGGTTCCTTCTATTCCGTTTTCGTTCGGAGGCGTGTGGACAGTTCTTTCGTTCTTACGGTCGTACAGCATACTGAAGCCCGCTTCGAAATCGCTGTCTATCTGCATGATGGCACCGGCTGAAAATATGTGAGCATCGGCATCGGGCAGTTCGAAACCGAGCGTCGCTTCGGGGATCGGTGTCACGTCGTAGGCGTAGCCGGCCATCAGCGTCCACTTTTCGTCGAGCCTGTGCGTGACGCCTATGCGGAATGTATTGGTATCGGACCAGTTTTTATCTACCGGTTTTCCGAAAAGAGCATCGACAGTCTGGTCATCGAAATGAAAATCGAGTTTTTCATATTTTGACCAGTAAGTTCTTTCATAAAGAAATTCCACTCTGGTATCGCCGAAATCGTGGGCCGCAGCCAGTACGAGCGATGCCGGAAGAGGAACGCTCACTCCGCCGGAGGTGTCGTAATACGGAAGCTGCTTAGATCCGATCGCTATGAAACCGGTGGAGCTGCCTTCGAGATTCAGATCGACATTCGAACGGTAGGTTACGCTCAACGTAGTATCGGGCTGAGGTTTGAACGAGAGCGCCAGATTGTAGCCGAACTCTATCGTGTCGCCGGTCATGTTTTCGGCATAGGCGTTGGCGAGGTAGGCTTTCACCTTTCCGTCGCTGTAGACTCCGCGCAGACCGCCGCCTACGCTAAGCTTCGGTGTAATCTCGTACGATACGGTCGGGTTTATCTCCACGACCCTGAGGGTAAACTCCTCCGCCTTCATCTTCTGAACATCGTTGTACCACTTCTTCGAAAGGCCGCCCGGCTCCACCAGGGAGAGCCCGAAGCGCCACCGATCCACTTTCGGGCTTACGTAGTGGAAGTATGGGAGGAGAAAATCTTCGGTTTTCGAATCGGCATCTGCCGGAGTTCCCGAAACCGTCCCCCTGTACTCGACCCTGGGAAGGTGGATGTATGTCAGCCCCGCTTCAAGCAGCGCGTTCCCCTCGACCCAGCTCATGTTGGCGGGGTTGAAGTAGCTGGCGTCGGCAGAGTCGGCACCTGCGACATACGCCGCACTCAGGGCCATAGAGCGCGTAGACTGTTCAGGGATCTTGTATGCACTCGCATATGC
>JALSXE010000379.1:0-2321 GCA_027072755.1 Campylobacterales bacterium
GTATGTAGTCGCCTATGCAGAAGCACTCATCCGCATAGCTCTCTACGACACGTTCGTCGATCCCCTCGTAACGGCCGCTTACAAATGCTATATGGCTCTTTCGGGACAGCCTTTTTGCATCGTTCTGGTTAAACGGCTTCCCCACCGGCGTCGTAAAGACGATATGCACATCGCTCGACCTCTCCTTCAGGTGACCGAGAGTATCGAATAGCGGCTGCGGCATCATGACCATACCGGCCCCTCCGCCGGCCATCGTATCGTCGACTTTTCGATGGCGATCTTTCGTGAAATCCCTCGGATCGAGATGCTCTATCTCCAGAATCCCGCTATCGACGGCCCTCTTTAGGATGGAGTCGGTGAAATATCCCTCCATCAGGGGCCAAAAAAGGGTGACGAACGTAAAACGCATCAGCTCGCTTCCAGGATCTCTTTGGCGCCCCTGGTTTTCACGAACCCTCTCTCGAGGTCGACCAGCGCGATATATCGGTCGATATAAGGGACAAGGAAGCTTTTCGGATACCCCTCTTCGACCAGCGCGGGCGAAGTCTCGACCTGGAGGTAGTCGGTTCCGGCAAGACGCTCGATACTCCCGACAGCTCCTATCTTCTCTCCCCCTTCTACAATATCGAGACCGATTATCTGGTACCAGAAGTACTCACCCTTCTTCAGTCTGCAAGTCGCTTCGCTAGCCTCTTTCGTAGTGTAGATATAGGCGTTGGTCAGGGGTTTTGCCTCTTCGATACTCTCTATGCCCTCGAAACGAATGACCCCTCTCGCCGGGCTGTAGGAAGCGACCGTCAGATCGCCGCGATCGCTCATGAAGCGTGCGCCGGGCTTGAACTGCTCCGGGAAATCGCTAAGCAGGTTGAGGCGCATTTCACCTTTGAGCCCGACCGTTTTGCCTATTCGGGCTACAGGTATCTTTTCGGGGTTCACCCCTTCCACTCCTCTATCGTCCGGACATTGACCCGGTAGCTGATGCCGTCTTTAGCCTTGCAGCCGCTAATGACGGTTTTGAGCGCGTTTATCATGCGCCCCTCTTTGCCTATCAGCTTTCCGGCATCCTCTTTGTGCGCGTAGATCACTATCTCGTCGAAATTCTCACCCAGATTCTGCCGCTCTACGGAGATCTCTTCGGGACGAGACGCGATAAGTTTGGCGAAATCGCGCACAAAATCTTCGATCATATCACTTTCCGGCAAGTTTCTTGACGCGTTCGCTCGGCTTGGCCCCTACACTCAACCAGTAGTTGAGCCTCTCTTCGTCAATCTTTACCGTAGCGGGTTCGGTCATCGGATCGTAATACCCTATAGACTCTATCCAGCCGCTGTCGCGTCTCTTTCTGCTGTCTGTCACTACTATTCTGTAGAACGGTCGCTTTTTGCGCCCCATGCGCGTAAGTCTGATTGTGGTCATCTTTTCTCCTTGAGATATTGTTGTTTTTCAGTTGCCGAAGAGGCATTGACCTAAGCGATTGACGGGATCGTTTAGGTCAATGTCCCTGGAGCCGTTTCAGCGCGGAAATCCGCCTCCCTGCATCTGGCTCATCATGTTCTGAAGATCCTGCATCCCCTTTTTGCCGGAAAACTTCTTGGCCATCTTTGCCGCGTTCTTGAACTGCTTGAGCACCTTGTTGACCTCCATCTGGTTGAGGCCGGCACCTTTCGCTATGCGGCGCTTGCGGCTGTTGTTCAAAAGATCGGGATTCTCGCGCTCGGCCGGTGTCATCGAGTTTATCAGCGCTTTTATCTTCTTTATTTCCCCGGAGTTTTCGAGATCCATATCTTTCAGGGCACTCGCCATCTTTCCCATTCCCGGGATCATTCCGACGATAGACTTGAGGCTTCCGAGCTTCTTCATCTGCTCCAACTGCTCGAGGAAGTCGTTGAAGTTGAACTGCCCCTTCTTGATCTTCCTGGCCACCCTCTTGGCCTCTTTTTCATCTATGACGGCCGAAGCCTTTTCAGCCAGAGACTCGATATCTCCCGCACCCATAAGGCGGTTGACGATACGATCGGGGATGAAGACCTCCAGATCGGGCATCTTTTCGCCGGAGCCGATGAAACGGAGCGGCACCCCGACCTGCTTGGCGATCCCTAGCGCCACGCCGCCCTTGCTGTCGCCGTCATACTTGCTCAAAATGACACCGGTAAGACCGAGCTCACTGTGGAAAGCCGCGGCGCTTCTTACGGCATCCTGTCCGGTCAGAGAGTCTGCGACATAGAATATCTCGTCCGGATTAAGGGACTCCTTGACCCGCTTTATCTCATCCATAAGCTCTTCGTCTATCGCAAGGCGCCCGGCGGTATCGACTATCAGTA
>JALSXE010000380.1:0-2320 GCA_027072755.1 Campylobacterales bacterium
AGCGGTACGCTGATAGGCTCATTCAGCAACGGCCGCTCGTTCGGCCTCGCCCAGATAGCGATGGCCAAATTCGCCAACAACGAAGGTCTCATGAGTGACGGCGGAAACATATTCATTCAGTCGGCAAACAGCGGCGACCCGATTATAGGAAAAGCCAACAGCGGCGGCCGCGGATTTATAAACTCCTCGTCGCTCGAGATGTCGAACGTCGACCTGAGCCGCTCTCTGACACAACTAATCGTAGTTCAGAGAGGCTTTCAGGCAAACTCGAAGACGATCACCACATCCGACCAGATGCTCCAGACGCTGCTGCAGCTGAAGCAGTGAAAAGTTAAAAGTTAAAAACTAAAAACTAAAAGTTCAGGAGGGCTGCTACGCAGCCTTCCATATTTAACAATAAAGAGGGGTAAAGCCCCGTTCAAACGACGAATGACGAATAGACTCACGACAATCCATAGATCTCCCGATACCTTTGCAGTGCGTATCTGTCGCTCATTCCGGCTATGAAATCGGCTATGACCCGGCTACCCTTTTCGCTCTTAAGTCTCTCTTTGTACTCTTCGGGCAGAAGGTCGCTATCTTCACTCATCGCCGCATAGAGCTTTCTTATGCACTCCTTTCCGGCATGCATCTTGCTCACGATCCTCTCGTGACGATACAGCTTTTTAAACATAATCTTTTTCAACTCTTTTATCTGAGTTGCAAGCTCTTTTTCAAATGCTATCGGGGTCGGTTCGTCGGCCGGTATCGTTCTGCATAGTATCTTTTCAGTATCGGGTACATTTTTACTGCTCGATTCTATAAGTTCCGTAACCAGGTGGCTTATGAGCATCCCCACAAAACGGTATCGGTGCAGTTTGGTACCTCTTTCGAGCCCCTCTTTGCGCACCTTCTCGTCGATCATGGCGGCGAGGGGATTTTCCAGAATATCTTCGAACGCTATGAGACCAAACTGTATGCCGTCGTCTATGTCGTGGCTAATGTAGGCGATCTCGTCCGCATGATCTACTATCATCGCCTCCAAAGATGGGTGGTAATCTAGCCCGAACGTCTCGTCGTACCACCCGCTCAGAAACGGTTTTCTGTAGGGGTAGGAGTGCTTCAGTATCCCCTCCAGCGTTGCGAAAGTGAGATTGAGCCCGTCAAACTGAGCATACCTCTTCTCGAGCTTCGTCACTACTCTGAAGGACTGGAAATTGTGGTCGAATCCGTTCTCGTTTCCGCTCTCTTTCAGGCACTCGTCGAGCGTATCGCCTCCTACATGACCGAACGGCGTATGCCCCAGGTCGTGCGCCAGCGCGATGGTTTCGGCGAGAGTTTCGTGACACCCGAGCGCATTCGAGACAGCCCTGGCAATTTGGCTTACCTCCAGCGAATGGGTGAGTCTCGTTCTGAAGTAGTCACCTTCATGGTTTATAAAAACCTGCGTCTTGTACTCCAACCTCCTGAACGAACTGGTATGGATAACTCTGTCGCGATCTCTTGCGAAAGGATCCCTGAAGTCGGCTATAGCGGGGTTGAAACGGTCGGTACATCTCATATCTTCATCCCTTAAAAACTCCGAATGGGCTTTTTATTTTTTTTCGATTATAATATCTCAAATTCGATTCAAAAAAGGATGCGCATGAAAATAACTCTGCTACACCACACGCCGCTGGAAGTGTGCGCACATGCCATCCGCACATGCTGGCAGAGTTTCGACAAAAGCGACGGCGGCGGAGAAAAAGATAGAGAATTGATAGACCGCGTAGGCAACAAGTTCAAACACGCCAGCACGCTTGAACATCTGGTATACACCTTCTACATACAGGGCATAAGCCGCGCCGTACTGCAGGAGCTTGCACGCCACCGAATGGCTTCGCTCAGCGTAAAGAGCACCCGATACACCCTCAAAGAGCTCAAAGAGGAGACCCCTTTTTCGACCGCGGATATCGAGAGGGCTAAAAAGTACATAGTCATGACCGACAGCGCTCTGGTAAACGAAATGAGTATAAAAGCGCTGGAGAACCTGCGGCGGCTGCTTGTGGAGGGGATCTCGAACGACAAGGCCAAATATGCGCTTCCGGAGTGTTACAAAACGGAGCTCACATGGACAATAAACGCCAGAAGCCTTCAGAACTTCCTGGAACTTAGAAGCGACAAGGCGGCACTCTGGGAGATAAGGGATCTGGCGCACGCAATCTACGAAAAGCTCCCCTACGATCACAAATATCTCTTTCATATCAAAAACTACGAAGAGAGTGAATAGATTTCGTGCCGAAGGCGCGGCATACCTAAATTTTTAACTTTTCGTTTTTAGCTTTTAGTTAAACTCTATGCG
>JALSXE010000381.1:0-9069 GCA_027072755.1 Campylobacterales bacterium
CGGACTGCTAAAGATTCTGGGCGCAAAAAGAGAGATTGTCGAGATGTGGCTCTGGATCGAAGTGTTGATGCTGTTCGGTTCAGGTATTTTGGGTCTCGGTCACCACTACTTCTGGATCGGTACGCCTGAATACTGGTGGGAGATCGGAGCCCTCTTCAGCGCCCTCGAGCCCGTTCCGCTGGTTGCGATGTTCGTGCACGTACTCTACGACTGGGGTAAAGAGCAGGGACACGCCGAAGCGGGACAGCAAGGTCATGCGGTCAACAATACGCCGGCGATGGCTTGGATCGCGATAAACGCGTTCGGAAACTTCCTGGGTGCGGGTATATGGGGATTTTTCCATACTCTGCCGCAGGTAAACATCTATACGCACGGTACACAGTTCACGGCGGCACACGGTCACCTCGCATTCTTCGGTGCCTATGCCACCATCCTTATAGGTATGATGTACCTGGCTGTTCAGGGCGCTTACGGTATCAAGAAGATGACTATGACATTCAAGACGAAGATGGCTATCGGCCTGATTGTCTTCGGAGTTCTCGGTATGACCGTTTCACTTACGGTAGCCGGTTACGAGCAGGTTCTGGTTGAGCGTGCCGATCTTGGAGGCGGATGGGATGCCTACTTCATAGCCCAGAACCTTCCGTGGTATCTTCAGGCTCAGGGATGGCGTCTGACTATGGGGCTTGTAACCTTTACGGGCTTCCTTTTCCTGGCTGCCGATCTACTCACAATCGGCAAGGCGGAGGCCGCCGAAGAGTCGGAAGCGGTTCAGGCCGCAGCGGCTTGAGACTTTAAAAACACTTACTGCACAAAAGTGCCGTAAGTGTTTAAAGAGATAAAAAGGAGTAAAATATGTTTCATGCATGTTCGGATATAGCGTGCGACAACTTTTTCGCACTGCTGAACCAGGGGCCTCTGACGCTCACCATCTTTCTGCATACGGTATTGATTTTACCTATGTTCTTCATCTATTTTCAGGAGAAGAAGAGACTGCAGGAAGGTAAGGAGGAGAGTCAGGGAGAGTGGTGAGAACGGCCTTTCGGCATGTTCTTCATGAGGGGAGGAAACCTCAAAAAAAGGAGAGAAAATGAAGCTATCGAAACTGCTTGGTATGGCTGCATGTGTTTCAATGGTCGCCGGTTCGCTCTATGCCGGTACATCGAAGATGGACTTCGCGAAAGTCTACGAAAAAGAGTGCCAGGGATGTCACGGTCCGATTCACCAGGGGGGTGTCGGTTCCGACCTTAGACCCAAGGCACTCAAAAAGAAGAATGCCCAGATGCTGGCGGACACTATCCTCAACGGTAAGCCCGGAACGGCGATGCCGGAGTGGAAACATATGTTTAGCAGGGATGACGCAGCCGGCATGGTAGACTGGCTTATGCACTGGAAAAACACAGTCGAGCTTCGCCTGGATCTGGATGAGGTCAAAAAGACGTGGAAAGTTCTGGCCGACAGAAAGGCTCTGGCGAAAAAGTATCCGCATGCCACAGATGTCAAGAGCGTTATGGATATCGTTTTCGCGACCGAACGCGATGCGTCTCTCGTCGACTTCATCGACGGTACAACCGGTAAAGTTCTCTCTCGCCACAAAGCGGGATTTGCGGTTCACGTAACCGTTACAAACAAGCGTATGCCAAGATATGCATACTCCATCAGCCGATCCGGACGACTGACAATGTTTGACCTCGCCGCTCCGGGACAGCCTGCTCTTGCCAGTGTTCAGGTCGGTCAAGAGTCTCGAGGTCTCGCGGTCTCTCCGGACGGAAAGTATGTGATGGCGGGTAACTACAATCCGGGAGGTGCCGTACTCTGTGACGCACTGACACTCGAGCCTCTCAAAGTCTATCAGACTGCGGGCGTCATCGATCCCGACGGCAACATCGGGCCGAGCCGTGTAGCTTCGATCGCCGACACTCCGTACGGACCCTACTTCGCGTTCGCGCTCAAAGACGGCGGCCATGTCTATATCGTAGACTACAGCAAGCCCGATTTCCCGATCGTCGGTGACATTCCGAACATCGGAAAGATCCTGCACGATGCATTCTTGAACGAAGGAAAAGAGATCGGCCGATACTATATGATCGCTTCGCAGGGAAGTGACGTAATGGGTATTGTCGACTTCAAAACAAAAAGACTCGCCGCAAAGGTCTATACCGGCCCCGGCTCCAAACCGCACCCCGGACAGGGAAGCTCCTGGTACAACGACAAATACGGTCAGCTTAACGCGACAGTCAGCATGAACGTCGGTAACGTCGTTATCTGGGATATGAACTGGGATGTAGTGGCCAATGTACCGACTGCCGGAGGCGGACTCTTTATCGGTACCAGCAAAGATACCCCGTATCTGTGGGCCGACTGTGTTCTCGGCGGACCGGACAACTACAACAAGGTCTATCTGATCAACAAGGAGACTCTCGAAACCGACAGAATCATCGAAGTCGGCAAGAAAAAGGGTAAACTGATAGACGCTCATACCGGTAAAGTACTGCAGACTTGGGATGCGACGCAGTATAAGACCGTAAAAGGTAAAGAGATCGACTCTAAAATCTCCAAAGAGAAGCTGGTCACTTATACGACCAAAAAAGGTCCGAAAGTCAAAAATCCGGTACAGCCGAGACTGCTTCATGCAGAGCCGGCCAACCACGGAAAATGGACATTCATCTCTGAGTGGACCACCGGAAGAATCGGTATCTACGATGCCAAGACCGGTAAATTCATCAAGTATATCTACAACTTGACCACTCCGACATTCACCTACTCTGTAGAGCATCGCCAGCACATACCCGGCGCTTAACAGAGTCTTTCCTCCCTGCGGGGAGGGATGTTCCTTCACTCAACCGCGACGATATAACAAACTGTTCCATCACTTTTTTATGCAGAAGAAGATGAGTGCCGCCGCATATTTGGATGGTAGGAGTGTTCTGTATACGAAAGTGGTCTCTAATGGATGTTTTTAAAAGTTGAATGTATATGTAGAGATGGTAGAATAGCGTGCGAGTCTATGGGTGTGCCGCATAGTGCATCCAAAAAGCAATTAAAGAACCGATTTTACGCTTTTTGCGTAAAATCGTCCCGAAGTCTCGGATTTCGAAGTTTAGGGGGGTTTAGGGCCGCTCACCCCCCCCTGCCGGATTTTGGGCTCGGCCCGGAGTTTGCGTAACATCAGATAAGAGGGGTAAAGTCGTGAAAAAAGTAGCCGCAGTGCTTCTTGTTCTCTTCGCAGCCTCCGCCCTATCGGCTGCGGATGCCAAGAGGCTTTTCAAAACATACTGCTGGGGGTGTCACCACCAGACGGCCGAAGCGTTCGGGCCTTCGTTCAAGTCGATCGCTTCAAAGCGAAACAGGGGTGAAATCATCGCGCAGATAGTCGACCCGGAAGGGACATACAGGATGCTGGGATATAGAAGAAACTCCATGCCGGCATTTAAAGATTTGAAGCCCGAAGAACTAGAAGCTCTTGCCGACTATATCATGAAGTTTAAGGATGCCGAATGAAGATATTGAAAATAGTGCTCTCAATAGTTGCCGTCGCCGCTCTTTTGGCGGCGAAAGAGAGGAAGATTACCGATCCGTCGCAGATCGTGCCGAAATCGAAAGACAAAATCTTTGTCGTCGAGCGTGAAGACTCCGCACTCGCCGTTATAGAGAACAATATGTTCAAGGGTGAGATCAAGGGTTTGCACAACTTCAACCATGCGGTCGTCAAGTTCAGGGACAACGACGGATATGTGATTACAAGAGACGGCTACGTTATAAAGTTCGATCCGATAAAGGAGAAGAAGCTCAAAGAGTACAAAACCAGTAGAAGTGCTATCGGTTTTATAATCGGTGACAACTACGTTGCGGTCGCCAACTACGACAACAAGACCGTAGAGATTCTGGACCGCGATCTCAACCCGATTCAGACCATAAAGACGGGAAGCCGGAATGTCGGAATAAAAGAGTACAGGGATTTCCTGATTTTCGCATGTATGGACAGCGACGAGATATGGGTCTTGCAGGATGAGCATTCGGGTGAAAGGAAGCCGTGGTTCGTTCTCTACAAGAAGATAGAAAATGCCGGAAAAGTCCCTTTCGATGCGATGATAGACAAAAACCTCTACGTCGTCGGCTTTTTCAACTCCAAAAGTGTCGGAGTGCTGGATCTGGACACTATGAAGTATAGAAAGGTTCCTCTGAAGATGGGAAAGAAGGAGCGAATCCTGAAGGTTCCCCACTTCGGATTCTGGAGTATCAGCGGCGACTACTTCTTCATTCCGGCGGTGGGGAACAAAAAGGTTTTCGTATTCGACCACGATTTCAGGTTCATAAAGGCGATAGATGTGGAGGGAAACCCGGTCTTTACCGCTCTGAGCCCGGATAAAAAGTGGCTTGCCGTCACATTCAGCGGGAAGAAGTTTCCCATAGTGCAGATAGTGGACGCCAGAAGGCTCAAGGTGGTTCGCAGACTAAAGTTTCCCGGTATGGTTCTACACCTTAGATGGTCGCCGAACCATCCATATCTATACTTCTCGATCAACGACAAAAATATGGTCCAGGCATACAGAACCGACGATCGCGACCCGAAGAAGTGGTGGCTCAATCTCGAGTGGCAGGTGCCGAAGCCTTCGGGTATATTCGTTTTCGAGAAAAAAGAGAGTCGCTGATGTTTAGACTCTCGAACCTCATAAAATCGGTTACGGAAGGCAAAAAAGAGCGCTCGCTGGACGGGAGCATCGTCATCTGGAACTTCACGAACCGATGCAATCTCGCATGTCACCACTGCTACAGCTATGCGGACCCAAATTCGGAGGATTTCCTGACGACGGAGACGATTTTGGGTACGATTCCGGAGCTGAAGAGGGCAGGGGTGAGATTCGTGATCTTTTCGGGCGGGGAGCCGCTGATAAGAAGGGACATTTTCGATATAGCCGATACTATGCGCAGCGAAGGGATCATGACCTATCTCTCCACTAACGGGCTCTATGTAAGTGAAAAAAATGTGGACCGAATCATCGAAACCTTCAACTACATAGGCATAAGCATAGACGGAATCGAAGAGGTGCACGACAGGTTCAGGGGGATGAAGGGTGCGTACAGAAAGAGCCTCGATGCCATATCACTCATTCAGAAGCACGGCGGAAACGCAGGAATCCGTTTTACTCTCACCAACGAGACGAAAGAGAGCTTCTACCCTATCTTCGAACTTGCAGAGAGCATAGGGGTGGACAAGATATATATATCGCACCTGGTATACAGCGGCCGCGGTCTGGAGAATCTGAAAATAGATATCTCCAAAGAGGAGCGGCGTGAGTATGTGGAGTTCATGATCGACAAAGCGTTCGAGTATGTCGAAGAGGGCAGAGGTATAGATATAGTCACAGGCAATATGGAGATGGATGCCCTACTCTTTTTGGAGAAGTTCGCCCAAAGGTATCCGCATCTGAAAGAGGAGATGGCAAAGCGTCTTGTAAGGTGGGGTGGAAACAGTGCAGGCGTGAAACTCGGGAATATCGACTGGCTGGGGCGCGTCAAGCCCGACCCCTTCTTCCCGTTTGTAATAGGAAACATTACCGAGCGCCCCTTCAGCGAGATATGGTGCGACGACAAAAACGAGATGCTCGGAAGATTGCGGGAGCGTCCAAGGCGGCTTGGGGGCATATGCTCCGAATGCGGAGTCATAGATGTATGCAACGGAGGGTCGAGAAGCAGGGCCTACGCGATTTTCGGCGACCTGTGGGCGGAAGACCCCTCCTGTTATCTGAACGATGAAGAAAGAAGAGGATTGTAAATTATGGGTAAAGTCTATCTTACAGGTGCCGGACCGGGAGATATCGACCTTCTTACGGTCAAAGCGCTTAGAGTGGTCAGAGAGGCCGATGTGATAATTTACGACCGTCTGGCCAACCCGGACATTCTGAAAGAGGCGAAGCCCGGATGCGAGTTCGTTTATGTAGGAAAAGAGGATGGACGCCACACTCTTCCTCAGGATCAGATAAACGAAGTCATATACAAAAAGGCTTTGGAAAACGAGAGTGTGGTGCGTCTGAAGGGGGGTGACCCGCTGGTTTTCGGCAGAGGGGGAGAAGAGGCGAAATATCTGCGTGAAAGGGGAGTGGATTTCGAGTTTATTCCGGGTGTTACGTCGGCTATATCGGTTCCGGCATATGCCGGAATACCGGTCACCCATCGCGGAGTGGCCGTCTCTTTCAAGGTTGTAACGGGGCATGAGACTCCTAACAAAGAGCACTCCCAGGTAGATTGGGAGTCCATGAAGGCCGATGAGACCATCATATTCCTGATGGGGCTTCACAATCTGCGCAACATCGCCGAAAACCTGATAAAGATAGGACGTGAGAAAGATACACCCTGCGCAGTCATAAGCAGGGGGACCACTCCGGATCAGAAGAGTGTTACCGGAACGCTCGAGAATATCTATGAGAGGGTTAAAGAGGCCAAAATAGAGACACCGGCTCTGATAGTGGTAGGCAAAGTGGTGGAGCTGAAAAAGGATTTGGAGTGGATAGAGGAGTCGAAGTAGCATAGCGGCGAAGCCCCTGTTTTCGCCCTGTTACGGCGAGGCATTGCGGGAGAGGAGCTCTGATGGAAGTCAAAAGGGTCGTATTTGTAACGGGATCTGGAAGCGGAATGGGCAAAGAGAGCGTGCGCTTTCTTGCGCAGAAGGGGTTTAAAGTGTATGCCGCTACCCGCAATCCCGAAAAGCTCACAGGAGTTTTTGACGGTGATGTGACTCCCCTTTGCATGGATATTACCGATCCAAAAAGTGTCGAAGAGGTCTTTAGCGGCATAGAGCGGCTTGATGTTCTTGTAAACAACGCCGGATACGGCCTGGTCTCCACGGTAGAGGAGCTGGACGAGAAGCAGATGTTCGACCAGTTCAACGTGAACGTTTTCGGCCTGCTTAGAGTGACAAAACACGCAATTTCCCTTATGAGAGAAGAGAGATCCGGCGTAATAATAAATATCAGTTCGTTTCTCGGAAAGATCGGACTCCCTCTTCTTACTATGTACAACGCCACGAAGTATGCCGTAGAGGGGATTACCGATTCACTCAGATATGAGCTGGCCGACTTCAACATTCGCGTCCACTCCGTAATGCCCGGCTTTTTCGATACCCAGTTTGCCAGGGCCAACCTGGTTACGAACGCGCGGACATTCAGTGAAAAGTCTCCCTATGCCTACATGGTTTCGAATCTGGCTCCCAAAATCGTGGAACAGATAAACCGCGGAAACGATGCCAAAGAGGTGGCGGCGCTCATATACAGGATAATAGAGGATGAGAGCTTCCCGGCGAGGGTGACAGCCGGAGAGAAGGCGAGCAAGTTCATTCCTATGCGCAAAGAGCTGAGTGATGAAGATTTCGAGCGTCGTGTAAGAGAGTATTACGATTTGTGATGGAGAGTCTCTTTTTCAATATCGGCGACAAGAGATACAAGACAACCGACCTCTACGAGAGGGGCGAAGAGCATATAAGAAGGGTGGATATCTCCAACGGTATCGTCTTTTTCGATATACGCCTGAAAAGGCACGAAAAACGCTGTTTCGATATCAAAAATCTCGACAGAATGGCTGTAATCACGGTTGTGAAAGAGGGAGAGTTCACGATTTTACAGAAGGGGAGTACGGAAGCGCTCTCTTCAAAAAGAGACGAAGTGAATATCTACTGCTCCTCGAGGCAGGATTTCACCCTTACGATTGAGGCATCGGAGAGTAGCGACATCTTTGTATTGTGCATCGCCGACTTTTTTCTAAAGAGGTATCTCAGCCTGAACAGAAACGAGCCGATAGATTTTCTCTATGAGAAGATTCAGGGTGAGATCGGTGTCGAACAGGTGGAGAGCAAGCCGCTGGACGCGTTGAGCCTTCACATAATAGAGAAGATTGTCGACACGAGGCTACAGCAGAGGCTCCACAGTATAAAATGTGAGCATAACGTCATCGAGTTTATGATACACCGATTCTCTCTGATGTGCCTGGTAGATGAGAGTATAGGCTCCGAAGAGCTGGAAATCGCGCAGAGAGCACAGAAATATCTGCTCAACAACTTCGTATCCCCGCCGACCATACCGGAACTTGCCCATATCTGCGCCACTAACGAAACGAAGCTAAAGCGCATTTTCAAAAAGGTCTACAAAACCACTATAGGAAACTACATTCGCAGGTTGAGGCTGGAGAGGGCGAATCTGCTGCTTAAAGACCGTGTACTCTCTATCGGCGAAGTGGCGAAAGAGGTCGGCTATAGACATCAGGGCCACTTCGGCAGACTATTTTTCGAAACGTACGGAATATACCCGAAAGATCTGAAGTAGTCTTCTTGTTCAAAACCCGACTGAAAACGAAACGGTTACCCGCCTTCCTCTCCCGACACTACTTCGTTCCCATTTTATTTGGTCATGGTATCATATTTTGAAACTCCGAAATAATCCTTTTCGTGCCAAAACAAAATCCTTTTCGTGCCAAAAATATCTTGATTTTGATATGTATCGACTACTATAATTGTTTAAACATGGATTATGGCGTATGCCTTCCGCCTCTTTGGGGCGGCTGAACGGCTCTTTTCGAAAAAAGGAGGGGAGTATGTCGGAAGTGGTACTGATAACCGGAGCAAGCTCCGGAATGGGCAAGGAGACGGCGAAACTGCTGGCGAGCGAAGGCTATAGAGTATACGGCGGTACAAGAGACCGGACTCTTTCAGGGGAGGATTGCCCGGGCGTAAAAACTCTCTATCTTGATGTAACGGACTCCTACAGTATAAAAGAGGCTGTAGAGAGCGTAATACAGAGAGAGGGAAAGATAGACGTTTTGGTAAACAATGCCGGTTACGGCTTAGTCGCAACGGTTGAAGAGGCTACCGACAAGGAGATGTTCGACCAGTTCAACGTCAACGTTTTCGGCCTTTTGCGTACTACGAGGGAGGTTCTGCCGTATATGAGAATGGCTAAAAAGGGTGTCATAATAAATATAAGCTCATTTCTCGGAAAGATGGGGCTGCCCCTTCTGACCCACTACAACGCAAGCAAATATGCGGTGGAGGGAATCGTCGACTCTATCAGGTTCGAGACA
>JALSXE010000382.1:0-2316 GCA_027072755.1 Campylobacterales bacterium
TATCTGCTCTATGTGATAGCCTCCTATATGAAAGAGAAAAAATACCGGTACCTCTTTATGGCCGGCGGTACGGCACTGCTTCTCTATCCCAACATTAAACATATTATCGACTATAAAGTTCCTACCGTCTTCAACAGATACGAGGTAGAGGTTCTGGACCATCTAAGCAAAAGAGGTAGCGACAAAGACTATGTGATCGCCTGGTGGGATTACGGCTACCCCATCTGGTACTATGCAGACAAGAACACATTGATCGACGGCGGTAAACATAGCCACGACAACTTCATAGTATCGAAAATTCTGACCACCGATTCACAGCTTGAAGCGGCCAGACTTTCGAGAATTGCGGTGGAGACTTATGTAGGCTCCGGCTATAAAACCGTTGCCGATACACTCTTTAAAAACGGAAAACCGGACCAGGTGAATCCGGCGGAGTATCTTGAGAGACTCAGGTCCAAAGAGCAGTTGGCGCTGCCAAAAAAGAGCAGGGAGGTGTACCTCTATCTGCCGTGGCGCATGAACACCATATTTCCTACGGTGAAAGTCTTCAGCAGTATCGACCTGCTGACGGGTGAAAGCGGGGGCAAACCGCTTTTTTTGGCTACTTCCGTCAAATCGGATTCGAAAGAGATACTTACATTCTCCAACGGTGTCAGAATGGATAAGAGCAGGGGCGTGCTTCTGCTTGGCAACCGGAAGGTACCGATAAAGAGTTTCATTACGGTCGGCCACCGAAGCGACGGAAAGCTGGAAACGCTCCCGCAACGTATCTACCCGGAAAGCACCATATCGATCGTTTTCGCCAAAGACTACAACAGATTTTTCATTCTCGATGATGAGATGCTCAATTCGCTCTATGTGCAACTCTTCTTTTTCGAGCGATACGACCCGAAGCTTTTCGAGCCTGTCGTCATGAGCATTTGGGCGAAGGTCTATAGAGTCAAGATATAGCCGCCTTTTCGAGCGCAAACAGACGCCGGTACAAGAGGGTGTAGCAGAGAATAAAAACGGAGGCTGTCAAAAAGTTGGCCCAGGAGTTGTTCTGATAGAGGGTAGGCACAAGTATAAAAGGGGAGCATAGCCCAATAATAAATAGAGCCGTCAGCGGGTTGTTCCGCGTTATATGTCGGTTTATCAGCATATGTAGATGGTATGGATCGGGTTCGAGAGGAGACTTGCCCTCCCTCTTTTTACGTATGATCGAAAAGATGACCTCCCATACCGGATATATCATCACGCAGAGTATATACCATGGGCTCACACTTTCGTAGTTTCCGGCCAGAAATATTCCGCTAAGAGCTACAATAAAACCGAGCAGGTAGGCTCCGCCGTCCCCGAGGAATATCTTCCCTTTCGGAAAGTTGAGAATAAAAAAACCCGTTACAGCCGCAGCCACAATTGCGTTTAGCTGCAGAATATCCGTCTCCGAAACCTTCAGGGCCGTTATACTGAACGATAGAAGTATAAGCAGCACGATTCCGGCCGCAAGTCCGTTGAAGCCGTCAATGATGTTTATGGCGTTCATAACCCCGACGATCGCGAAGGCGCTGAATATTACCCCTACGGCGTACGGCAGCACAATACCGAGCCCCAGATAGGTGACGACCGAGTTCGTGAGCCAGATGGCGCTGAGCGCCGCCACAAGCTGAAGCAGAAGCCTCACTTTCGGAGAGATCGACCTGTGGAAATCTTCGAATATACCGCTTAGAAACGCCAATGTTACGGATATGAGCAGGTTCCACCCCATCGGAGTGAAAAGGAGAAATACGAGACCGAGCGCTATGCCGATTCCACCCGCTCTGGGGGTGGGGGTTTCATGAAAACGCTGAGGCTTGTCTTCCGTATGGGAGTCGATGAAGAGCCTGTGCCTGTGGGCCAGCCTTATGATCAGCAACTGTGTGGTGAACGAAAGCGCAAACGCCCATAGGGCCAGCTCGGCAGTCTCCAATACCCGTTCCTATAGTTCGGTTTTGAGCACCGCTCCGTTTGCGGCGTTCGAGACGAGCAGGCTGTAGCGTTTTAGCCACTTGCTCGGTATATCTTTTCTTTTCGGTTTCCACTCTCTTTTGCGTCTCTGCAACTCCTCGTCGTCGAGATCGACACGCAGAATATGGGCATCTACGTCGAGCTCTATCATGTCGCCGTCTCTAAGTAGAGCTATGGTGCCTCCTTCGGCCGCTTCAGGGCTTACATGCCCTATGGAGGCTCCGCGTGTGGCTCCGCTGAAGCGTCCGTCGGTAATGAGTGCCACCTTGTCGCCCAGCCCCATCCCCATAATGAGGCTCGTCGGAGCGAGCATCTCCTGCATTCCGGGAC
>JALSXE010000383.1:0-9058 GCA_027072755.1 Campylobacterales bacterium
ATCTACCACTATAGAGGTCTGGTCGCAGAGCTTCTTCACTATGTGAAGGCCTATGCCCATGCCTCTCTCATGCTCTTTGTAGAATCTATCGAAGATCTTTTCGGGGTTCTGTATGCCTATTCCGGTATCTTCGATCGTCAGTCTCTTGGCCGCCGCATCGATCACTACCGATACACGGCCGCCTCTTCTATTGTATTTGGCCGCATTCGTAACTACATTGTCCACTATTCTCGTTAGAGCGTCTTTGCTACTTTTGACTTCGAGCGGATCGAGCTTCGTGGTGAATTCTATCTCCGGGTACCCTTTTTGAATCAGCGAAACCCTCTCGGCCACAAGTGTGTCGAGCCTGAAGGTTTCACTCTGCAGTTCATGGCCGCCGAGATAGTCCCTTAGATTGGCCTGCAGCCTCAAAAGGGTATCCACCGCCTCCTCTATCCTCGAGCTTTTGGAGCTCTTCGGGCACTCCTTCTCCAGCATCTTCACATTGAGTCTTATTATCGAAAGGGGTGTGTTGAAGTCATGAAGGATGTCGCGGACAAACTCCCGGGTCAGTTTCAGGGCCTGCCTGAGCGGGTTTATCGAGTAGAGCGAAAAGAGGATCGACAGCACAAGCAAAACCGCCTCGGTCAGCAAAAATTCCACCGCCACCTCTTTACGTATCTCTGCCGTATCGGCACGGTAGCTCTTTGACGGGTAGACAATTTTTAGCAGGTATCGGCTGCCGCCCCCTATCGGGAAGAGGGAGTAGACCCCCTCAGAGCCTCTTTTTAGAGTGTAGAGCTCTTTGGAGCCGCTCTCTTCGAAATCTATTTTGAATTTGGGGCATTTAAGATCGAAGCTGCATATGCGCATCTGGGCGAAGAGCGAAGAGTCGAGATTGGCCAGCTCCCTTTTATAGATCGTATAGAAGAGGATAGAGAGAAGCAGGCTCAGCGAGCCGAAGAAGAGTATGAAGCTCTTTATGAACGCCTCGCGCTCAACGCTCCTCGAGGGCATACCCTACTCCGCGCACATTTTTGAACTCCAACCCGCTCTTCTCCTTCAGTTTGCTTATTGCGACGCGCAATGCCGAAGGCCCGGGATGCTCTAGGCACTCCATGAGCCGATCTCTGTCGACCACCTGCCCCCTGTGCTCCAGAAAGAGTCTAAGGAGACAGAGCTGTACCTCTCCGAGAGGCACGATCTCTCCGCTTTTTCTGACTATCCGCGCCTCGCTATCGAGCTCTATGTCGGCAAACTTCAAAACCCCCTTTTTGGAGCCCAGCTTCGCTTTTGCCCTGATGAGCAGCTCTTCGGGGAAGAAGGGCTTTTTTATGTAGTCGTCGGCACCGGCGTCGAAACCCTTCGCGATAGCCTCTATATCGACCATCGCGCTTATGTAGATTGCGGGCGTAGTATCGTCGGCCGCCCTTAGTCCTTCCAGAAGTTCATATCCGTCGAGCTCAGGTACGTTGATGTCGAAAATGTAGAGATCGTAGCTGTTGTCGTAACTGAGCTCGGCCGCCTCGGCACCGTCGCGGACCCAGTCTACGCCGTATCCGTTCTCTTCGAGCAGCTCCTTTATAGTCTCTCCCAACGCCCTGTCGTCCTCTAGAAGCAGTATGCGGCCGCTCACGTCAAACCTCTATGAGATGGCCGACGAACTTGCTCATGTTGTCGAGTATCTCACCGCCGCGGCGGTAACCCAGACCGCACCCTTCGTAGGCGAAGAAGACCCCCGCCTGGTAACTTCTGCCCATAGCGTCTTTGGGCAGTTCGACATACTCCTGATATATGGCCGGCTGCCCCTCGTAAATATCTTCGGCCGCCTCCAGCAGATTCCCCTCGCCATCGAGTATCTTCACGCTTCCCCCCTCTCTTCCGAAAAAGGGTTTTTGCACCTGCTTTATGCCGAGGGGCTCGAACGAGGTCTGCAAAAGCAGCGGATGGTCGGGAAAGAGATCCCACAATATCTTCATCATCGCCTTGGACTGGAACATCAGCGTATAGGCCGGATTGAGGATGATAGCCTTCTGGTTCTGCATGATCTTCGTCAATATTCTGGCCAGATCGCTCTCTTCGACCGCTATCACCTCCCACGGTATCAGCTTGAACCAGTACTCGTACTGCTCGTTTTCGAAAAAGATACCCTCCTCATCCGAAAACTCTACCTCGTCTACATAGGCGAACTTCGTATGAAAACCGGCATCGTCGGCCATCTTCTGAAGAAGTTTCGTCGTGTTCTCGTCCTCGATGTTTCCGCGCACGGAGCTGAAGAGTATCTTCCACCCCCTGTAGTGCTCCTCGAAGAGTTCTATATCGCCGTCGAGCACGATGAGCCTTTTGAAGTTCTCCCTTATCGCTTCGTAAATATTGTTGAACTGCCCCGCCTCGTCGAGTCCGTTCGCTTTCAAAAGGGCCCACTGCACGATCGCGGTTTCAAAAAGCGCTGTAGGGGTATCGGCGTTGAACTCCAGCAGCTTTATCGGAGCGCCGCCTACGCCGCCGGCGAGGTCGAAGCGGCCGTATATATGCCAGTGAACGTCGTTCTCCCAGCTCTTTTTTACCGCATCTACCAGATTGAACGGTATTCCTATCTCGTGGAAGAGTTCGTTCTCTATCACATATTCGCCCGCCTCCACGAACATCGCGTAGAGTGTGTTGGCCGCTTCATAGTAGGCCTCCGCCTCCTCTTCACTTATTATAACCGCCTCGTCGGAAACGTAGGGGGTCTTGTCACTGTCGGTGTGCCAATAGAAGCCTATGGACTCCAGAAATTCCGGAGTCAGCGGCTTAAGTTTGCGCAAAGATACCATCGCCTCTCCTTACGAACCGAACATGGAGCGCGAAGAGGTTCCGCTTCTGGAGCCGAAAAAGCCGGAGCGCGTAGATCTCGATGCGCTCGAGCCACCCGATTTGGCCGCTTTTTTGAAGCTGTTGACGCTGCGCTGGTATGCCGAAGGTGATTTGTAGCCGCGCTGTCGGTTCTGCTGGTAGTTTGGGTTGTTGAAAAGTTTACTTCCGATCCAACTGCCTATTATGGCACCCGCCGCGGACGCCAGAAGCGCTTCACCGAGGCTGAGCCCCCCTGCATTGGGCTGGGTCAGGGCCGATTCACCGTTCTCGATTCTCTTCGCCTCCTGCGCCACGAGGGCATCGAGATCCTCTTTTGATAGTATCTTTTCGCTGCCGTCGAGTTTTCTTAAGATCACCCGCGTTGTGTCGGCCGGGTACTCTTCCGCGATTTTGTATTGATTTGGAGCAACCTCGTCTATGACCACGAACGCCCCCTGCTTCTGACTCGCCTGTGTAAAAGCGTCCCCGCCGCCCTCGGGCCTCTGCTCGCACCCGGCGAACATTACCATTGCCACCGCACCCAATGAACCGACCATAGCATATGTAGAGACTCTTCTTATATAGTGTTTCATTACCTCTTCCTTCACAATACTGATGTTACACAAATTCCGGGCTAAGCCCGCAATTTGGCAGGGCCTGTGCGGCCCTACAACCCCCTGAAGCTTCGAAATCCAAGATTTCGAGATGATTTTACGCTTTCTGCGTAAAATCAGATCATAATACAATTTGCTTTTGCGCCATTTTATCAAAATCGACGGCCGATGTCACAAACTTGGTATAATTTCAAAATCGAAACTCAAAAGAGCGGCAATAAAGGAGAGGCATGCGGCACCTCATCACCACCGACGACCTTAGCAGAGAAGAGATAGAGAACCTTTTCGCCGATGCCGAATCGTACCTTCTCAAACCGCCGCCGAAACTTCTGCAAAACCGGCTAATTATCACCCTCTTTTTCGAAAACTCCACACGCACACGCAGCAGCTTCGAGATAGCCGCCAAAAAGCTCGGTGCGGATGTAGTGCATCTCGATGTCGCAAGAAGCTCCACAAAAAAGGGTGAGACACTCTACGACACGGCGGCGAACCTCAACGCGATGGGGCCGGACGCCATAGTGGTGCGCCACGCCCAGAGCGGTACGCCATACCAGATATCGCGCCATGTGGACTGCGCCATCTTCAACGCCGGAGACGGCGCTCACGCACACCCGAGCCAGGCCCTTTTGGACCTCTTTACGATAAAGAGGCACTTCGGCTCCGACATAGAGGGAAAAAAGATCGCTATCGTCGGCGACATAAAGAACTCGCGGGTGGCTAACTCGAACATGCGCCTATTGCCCAGATTCGGACTCGAGATAACCCTCGTGGCACCTCCCCACTTCATGCCCGAAACCGACTTTCCCTCCACGAGCAGGCTCGAAGATGTGCTCGACGATGTAGAGATCATCATGAGCCTAAGAACCCAGACCGAGCGGCACGCGCACCCTATATACGCCAGCCTCAAAGATTACGCCGCAGACTACTGCATAACCAAAGAGCTGATAGGCGAACGCGACATTCTGCTGCTGCACCCGGGCCCGGTGCACAGAAACATAGATATAGACGACGCGATGCTGGCAGACCCGCGATGCAAAGTGCTGGAGCAGGTCAGAAACGGTGTGGCTGTCAGGATGGCGGCGTTGAAAAAACTGATTCTCGCGAATGGATAGACTCTCGGCCCTCGCAAAAGAGGGCAGACCCTTTCTCTTCGTCATCTCCTACGATAAGAGCGAAGTTTTCGCCGAACCTCTGGACCGACTTCCGCCCGATATTCGGGTATCGTTCAAAAAGAGGCCCAAGGCCGGGTACCCGCCCCCGCGGATGAGAAAACACCCCGTACCCTACTCGAAATACCACGACGCTTTCAAAAAGGTGATAGAGCAGATAGAGGCGGGCAATACATATCTTCTGAACCTGACGTTCCCTACTCCGATAGAGATCGATTTGAGTCTGGAGCAGATCTACGAGCGGGCGAACGCCCCCTTCAAGCTACTTTTCAAAAACCGCTTCGTCTGCTTCTCTCCAGAGCCTTTCGTAACGATCGAAAACGACACCATCAGTACGTTTCCGATGAAAGGGACTATAGACGCCTCCATACCCGATGCCGCCCAAAAGATCATGGCCGACGAGAAGGAGATGGCCGAGCATGTGATGGTGGTCGACCTGCTCAGAAACGACCTGGGCATAGTCGCCGAGAGGGTGAGGGTCAAAAAGTTTCGATATATAGACACTATAGTGACGGCCGACAAGAAGCTGCTTCAAGTAAGTTCTCACATAGAGGCGAAGCTAAAAAGCGACTGGCCCTCACGGCTCGGCGGCATCATCGATTCGCTGCTTCCGGCAGGCTCCATCACCGGCACGCCCAAAAAGAGGACCTGTGAAATCATAGAGTCGGTCGAATCGCACGAAAGAGGTTTTTTTACCGGAGTATTCGGAGTCTGCGACGGCAGGAGTCTATGGAGTGCCGTGATGATCCGCTACATCGAACGGACCCCGCAGGGGCTACTTTACAAAAGCGGCGGCGGAATAACGATAGATAGCAACCCGGAGTCTGAGTATCGGGAGCTCATAGACAAAGTATATTTCCCGCTTTGATAGAAAATATTTTGCAAAAATTCAATCGCTATCCGGCGTATTGAATGCCCTATCTCCGGCATCTCCGAGGCCCGGAACGATATAGGCGTCTCTGTTTAGATGAGGATCTATCTGAGCTATATGGATCGAAACCCCCGGAAATGCCGCAGCCACTCTCTCAACCCCCTCTTTGGCGCCTATGACATTGAGCGAAACGATAGCATCGGGACCTCGCTCCCCTATAAGCGTCAGAGCATCGTGTAGCGAGCCGCCGGTGGCGACCATGGGGTCTACTACTATTACCGTCTTTCCCTTCAGATCGGGAATTCTGTCGTAGTAGAGACGGCTCTGGTGCGTCCGCTCGTCGCGCTTCATGGCCAAAAAACCGCTCTCCGCATCCGTAAGCACCTCCAAAACACCCTCCTGCATCGGCAGACCCGCGCGCAGGATGGATACGCATACGACCCTGCTCTCGTCCACGAACGCTCCTACGAATCCCCCCTGCCATGTCACTATCTTCCGCTCCGCCAAAGGGAGGCTCTCTGCCGCTTCGGCCAGAAGCAGCTTCGCCAGCTCTTTGAGCCCGTGCCGAAAAGCCATGGCATTACATTGTGCGTCCCTAAGAGTGTTTACGAGGTGTTTTGCCAGCGGTGAGCCGCTCTGGTTTATCATCGCTCTCTCCTTCTATAAGATCTTTTTCGTCATCGCGCATATATTCGGGCAGAAGCACTACGCCGGTTATACCGAAACGCTCCTTAAGCAACTTTTCGACCTCTTCTATCCTTCCGGTAACCTCTTCGAGGGTGAGATTCCTCCTAAAATCGAGATGCGCTTGTAAAAATACATCTCTGTCGCCCAGACGCCAGAGATGTATCCGGTGAATATTCTCTATGTCGGCTATTTTGCAAACCTCTTCGGCTATTTTGTCGATATCCACACCTTTTGGCGCAAACTCCATCAATATAGCTGTAGATTCCCTTATCAAAGAGAGGGAAGCGTATATCAGATATAGGGCTATCAGTATGGAGATCAGAGGATCCACCCAGTAGACTTGCCAAAAATGGATCGCCGCACCGCCTGCTACGACGGCAACCGATGTGAGAGTGTCTCCAAGCAGATGCAGATATGCGGCCTTTATGTTCATGCTACCTTCCGCTTCAGCTTCGAGCAGCCATATACTGCCGCCGTTTACGACCACTCCCAGCATTCCCAGAGCCATGACCCATGACGAGACCACCGGCTGGGGGTGGTAAAGCCTCATGAGAGATTCATAGATAAGATATACACCTATGCCTGCGAGTACGGAAGAGTTGAACAGAGCCGCTATGATCTCCGCGCGCTTGTAACCGAAAGTGCCGGACCTTGTAGCCTTTTTGGCCGAGATCTTCTGTGCGAAGTAACTGATGGTGAGGGCCGAAACATCGCTGAAGTTGTGCAGTGCGTCACTTAAAAGCGCCAGCGAGCCGGAGATGATGCCGCCTACTATCTGGGCGACGGTTATGACCACATTGAGCACAAGGGCCAGCAGAAGCCTGCCCCCGCTTGCTCCGTGAAGGTGAACGGCCATCTTTTTGCCCCTTACCGTTTCACTACAGGAAGGGCTGCGCCTCTCCAGTCTGTGATGCCGCCTTTTATATTGATCGGCTTGAACCCTCTGCCGGCAAGAAGCCTCGAAGCCTTTACGCTGCGGTGGCCGCTCCTGCAGTAGACCAGAATCGGCCCCTTTTTGTAGGGCTCCAGCTCATCGAGCCTCTCTTCAAGCTGCTGCAGCGGAATCAGCTTCGCACCCTTCAGGTGGCCGTCCTGCCGATACTCCCGCTCTGTACGAACATCCAAAATCACGATATCGGGATCTTTTTTCATCATCTCGTACGCTGCGGCCGGTTCTACGCTTTCGAAGTCGGCGAATATGATCCCTTTGCTGTATAGAAGATAGAGTCCCGCCATCAGCAGGAGCAAGCCGACAAAAAGATTGCTGAAATTTCCAAACTTTTTCATAGATACTTCACCTTTGCGCCCTTTGCGGCGTATAGATATATCTTACCTCAAAAAAGCTTGAATTTTCGGTTTTGAAGAGGTTGGCAAAGCGCAGACGCCCGCCGCAAAAGAGCGGGGGCTTGGAGTTACCAGCGTGAGACGATCGCCAGGTTCACACGTGCGTAACGCGGTATTTCGTTGCCGTCGTAGTATCCGGTTTCGGTGCTGACCATACCGGAAAGGTCTATCTGAAGCTGCTTGAAACCGAGGCCCAGGCCGCCGGTCAAAACCGTACCGAACGTATCGTCGGCGACATTTTGCATGGCTCCGAATCTCAGAGAGAACCACTGGGTCGGGTGTATATTCACCCCACCCCCTATATATTGCGAGTCTATATCGTCGAGGAAGGTTTTGTTGGATGTGAGGTCGAAATCGACGGCTATGTCGAGCCAGTGGTCGAGCCCGGCATAGTAGACCCCGGCGCGAATCATGGGGTCGATCTTGTAGACTTCGTCGGTTACTGTATCGAACTCGGGAGTGTTGAGGTTTTTGCCGACAATACCGAAGCGCAGATTCGGCTCCGCTTTCGGAGTGAAGCAGGCCCCGAGGTCTACACCCAGAGAAGACGATTTTCTGTCACGGTCCTTGAAAGAGTCGCTTACATCTCCCGAAGAGGTATCTATGCTCACTTTGGTATCGTAGGTTATTCCGTACATATACTTGAGTGCACCGCCTACACCTATCGTACCGGCCGATGTTTCGAAAGCGTGACCGTAGCCGAAAGGCACCTCGCCTACACTGAGACCTTTGAGGGAGAGATAGGTGTATCCGTTGTTGACCGCATACTCGAGCGACGAGCTCTCGTAAGTCGCCTGATCCGACTGTGTATATGTATCTGTAACGGGGTCGTAAGCGGCATAATAGTCCTGCCCGTTGACATTGCCGAGAACTATCAGATCGAGACGGTTCGGGTCTATCACCGGAGAGGCCGTAGCTTCGGAGGTTAGGTAGAGGCCGATGCCGAAATTTTTCACCTGCACACCGAACGCCCCTCCCGGGGTCAATACTATTCCGCTCGTCTTGCCCGACATATCTTTAAGCACGCCGAGGGCATCCTGCATCCTGACATTGTCACCACTGGCCGTATTACTCCCGTTCACGGGTGCATTGTCGGCGATTCTTTGGAGCGTTCCGGTAAAATCGTCATTGCTCAGCCTGTCGAGGTTTTCTGCGAGGTTATACTCCGAAACCCCGACTCCTCCGGAGAGCACAACCTCGGTCGTATGTCCGTTTACGGAGAGAAGCGCGGGGTTGTAGTAGGCCGCCATCGAACCGGTCGCACTCGCCACGCCGGCACCGCCCATACCCATACTCTCGAATCCGAGAGGCTGAAAGCTCATCGCACTGGCGGCGGAAGCTGCGATACAGAGACCGAACCCTTTTCTAATCCATCCATGCATAGATACTCCTTGATACAAAATTTATCCATTAGTTGGTGCGGTAATAAAAATCGTCGGTTTGATAAAAATATGAATAGCAACTGATTTTGCGCATTTTTACATTATATCGGTTAATAACTGCGGCCCCTCTTCAGTTGCCCTACGCGTTACCGCATTTAGTTTCTGTCATTGAAAAAC
>JALSXE010000384.1:0-2305 GCA_027072755.1 Campylobacterales bacterium
ATCGAGAGGCTACCGAATCGTGGCTCTGCATTTCGACTACAGACAGCGTACGCAGAAAAGGGAGAGGGAGGCTTTCGAAGCTGTATGCGACGCTCTGGGTGTAGAGGGTCGCTATGTAATAGACCTGCCCTTTTTCGAGCAGATTGGTGCATCCGCCCTTACCGACAGAAGCATAGATGTCCCCACCGGAGGCATAGAGCCGGGTGTCCCGGTTACATACGTTCCGTTCAGGAACGGCATATTTCTCTCCATAGCGGCCGCCGTGGCCGAGAAAGAGGGTGCCGAAGCTCTGTTTATCGGAGTGGTTGAAGAGGACAGCAGCGGCTATCCGGACTGCAGGGAGGAGTTTATAGAGGCGATGCAAAGGGCTGTAAACCTCGGAACCAAAGAGAGTACACATATAACGATAGAGACTCCTCTCGTACATCTGAAAAAGGAGGATATCGTCAAGACGGCGATCGAGTACGGCGTGCCGCTGGAGCTTACATGGAGCTGTTACAAAGAGGATGGCGAGGCGTGCGGTCTGTGCGACAGCTGCCGCCTTCGCCTGAAAGGGTTTGAAAAAGCGGGGATAAAAGATCCGCTGAAGTACAGGAGTTGAGGCCCTATCTACTACTTCGCGTAATTTTTTCTCAATTTCTGGTGGCAACCTACACACTGATTGAAAATACCGGTATATGCGGCCGCTATTTTGCTGAAGTCGTGAGTGTTGTGCACCTGACTGTTCATCATCTTGACAAGCTTCTTTATTCTTTCCGCACTCTTTTTAGCCATATACATAGCCATCTTGGGATCACCTGGCGTCTGTTTTTTTAGGATCTCCCCATGCCTTTTGAGAAAGTTTTTTCTAGCCTGCCTGAGAACCCTTACACCCATCTCTATCTTGTCTCTGTCGTTGTAGATGATACCTTTTTGTATCTGGTCGAGCCCGGTGGCGAACTTTCTCATCGTGTTCTTTAGTCGTGCCGTAGAGGCTAGATCGTTGTCGATAACTTCATCTACCGCGTATACGGAGAGGGCCATGATCGAAGCGATAATGATGCCAAGCACTTTTTTCATCGATATTCCTTGAATGTTATTGTTTTAATCGAACGGAACCGTTCTCTCTCTAGGTTTGAACTCTAAAAGCGGCATTTAGCCGATTGTCCGATAATATAGATCGGCATTTTTCGCAAAAGAGTAATACCGATCCCAAACAGAAACGAAACACCCGGCCGGCTTTGGTCCGACTCGCTCCCGCAGGTCGCGCTACAGTGGCGGTCGAATGCTTCGTTCCGTTTTTATTTGGGCTCGGTATAATGGCTTTTCTTGCTATCTGATGGAGCAGAACCTAGTTTCGCTGATCTGCGTCCACGGTTTTATCAGCTTATAGTAGCTCTGCATGGAGTCGAAAACCTTTTTGAAATCTTCGCTCTTTTCGCTCTGCTCGGAGGCCACCTCTTTCATGGCTTTTTTTGCGGCCTCTATGATTTCGGGCGGGAAATCTCTTATCTCTATGTTCATCGATTCGAGTTTCTTAAGGGCAAGAGCGTTTTCGTGCATGAACTCATGGTACATCTCTGTCGTCATCGCTTCGGATGCATATTTTATTATCGCCTTATGTTCGTCGGAGAGCTTATCGTAGCGGGCTTTGTTGAAAGTGAGCTCGAGTATGGAGCCCGGCTCGTGCCAGCCGGTATAGTAGTATTTTGCCACTTTGTAAAACCCCATGCGTACATCGAGGGCAGGCCCTACCCATTCGGTAGCGTCTATCGTTCCTCTCTCGAGGGCGGTATATATCTCTCCGGCAGGCAGGAGGATCGGATTTACTCCCAGTTTCGCCATCACCTCACCGCCGAGACCGGGAATCCGCATTTTTAGACCCTTCAGATCTTCGAGTGAATCGATCGGTTTCCTGAACCATCCGCCCATCTGTACGCCGGTGTTTCCTCCGATGAAAGGGTAGAGATTGTATCTGGCGTATAGTTCGCGCCAGAGTTCGTATCCGCCGCCGTAGTTCATCCAGCAGTAGAGTTCGCCGGCGATCATTGTCAGAGGTGCACCGCTAAATAGCGCGAAAGCGGGGTTTTTCCCTTTCCAGTAGTATGGTCCGGAGTGAAAACCGTCTATCTGGCCGCTGCTTGTCGCATCGAAGACCGCCAGGGCGGGTACGAGGATGTTTTTGGGATATATCTTTATATCCAGAGAGCCTCCGCTCATCTCTTTTACTTTTTGTGCGAAACGCTCGATGCCGGTTCCCATTATGGGGAAGTGGGCGGGCCAGCTGGTTGCGATTTTCAGCTTGACTTTTCGCTCTCTTTTTATA
>JALSXE010000385.1:0-9017 GCA_027072755.1 Campylobacterales bacterium
GAAGAGTCTGTACATCAACTCTTTCTCTTCCTGGTTCATTCTCCGATATTTCACCTCTTTCGACACGATTGGCTCCTTGGAATGTTTGCCAATCTCCTAGCATTTTCTATTCCATTCGGTCAGTGCCACAAATTCCGGGCCGAGCCCGCAATTCGGCAGGTGTGAAACCAATCCCAAACAAAAAGAGGACCGACGGTCAATCTCTATTTGACAAAAAATCATTCAAAAAGTCTGTATACGAATAAGAAGGTCTGAGCTTTACGAAGTTTGGATCATAGAAAAAGAGATGGTCGGGGTGAAAGGATTCGAACCTTCGACCTCCTCGTCCCGAACGAGGCGCGCTACCAGGCTGCGCTACACCCCGACAGATGCAGGATGGAATTTTATCTCTTCTTTTCTTAAAGTGTGATTATCTACCCTCTTATCCATCCCCCTCCCAAAAGGCGATTACCTTCGTAAAAGACCGCCGCCTGGCCGGCCGCCACTCCGAAAACAGGCTCTTCGAGCTCCACTACCGCTCCCCCGCCATTCGTCACCTCAACTCTGCATGCGACCCTCTTGGTACGGTAACGCACCTTTACATCGCACGAGAAGCTCCTTTGCGGGTTCATCAGATTTACCCGCTCCAGCTCTATTCGCCTGACCTCCAGATCGTCGTGACGACATACGACTATCTGATTCGTTTCGGGCCTGATCTCTTTGACATAATGCGGCTCATGTGCACCGCGAACGAAAAACCCCCTGCGCTTGCCTATCGTATAGTGCATATACCCTTTATGGTGCCCTATGACATTGCCGTGCACATCGAGTACCTCTCCGGGCATCTCAACTTCGGTGTGCTCTTTCAAGACGTCTATATAGGTGGTTTCGACGAAACAGATCTCGCTGGACTCTTTCTGAGTAGCAAAATCTTTGAGTGCCTCGATCTTTGATGCGTACGCTTTTACATCCTCTTTTCTCCACTCGCCGAGCGGAAAAATAAGGTGCGGAATGATGCTTTTATCTATATCGAAAAGAAAGTAGCTCTGATCTTTCGTCTCGTCCGAAGCCTCTATGATATATTCGCCGTCATGCCTTACATAGTGGCCGGTCGCAAGAAAATCGGCCCCCACACTCCTTGCATACTCCATCATCTTTCCAAATTTGATCAGACGGTTGCAGTTTGCACACGGATTGGGTGTAAGCCCTCTCTTATACCCCTCTATGAACGGTTTGTAGACCGCTTCGTCGAAATCTTTTGAAAGGTCGAGCATAGTCGCTTTTATACCGAGATACTTTGCGACGTGCTGTACCTTCGCGAAGTTGGCTTCATGATACCCCGGCTTGTCGTGCAGTTTCATATAGACTCCTTCGACTTCGTAGCCGGCATCCTGTAGAAGCTTTGCAGTCACGGTAGAGTCTACACCCCCGCTCATTCCGACCAAAACTTTTCTATTCACAGGTCTCTCCTTACTATACGCACAAAGACTCCTCGAGACCCTCAATCCGCCTTTACTGAAAATCTCTCTTCACAGATAGGGGTTAGGAGACGAGATGTCGATTCAATGCATTCAACTATAGGAAAATATAATTTGAGCGGATAATAGTACCAAGCCGCTTCAAAAAAGCTTAAGGTTGGCTCTTAAGTTTTTCCAGACGTTCGCGTTTGGTTCCTATATGGGTTATCTGAACTCCGAAGTTTCCGTCGACTATGACCACCTCTCCATAGGCGACCACCTTATCGTCCACCAAAATCTCGAGCGGATCGTTAGCGAGCTGATCAAGCTCTATGACCGATCCTATATCCATGGAGAGGACATCTTTGAGCAGCATCTTCTTGCTTCCTATCCGCACCCGCAGAGGCAGTTTTACATAGAGAATGAGACCAATATTTTTCAGCTCAGGATGCTCCGGCACTTCATGAACGGAGCCCTCGGCAGCGGCCGGGCCGGCGGCGGCAGCCTCGGCATGGGCCGGTTTGGCCTCCGCTTCGGCACTCTCCACAAGCGAGCTTAGGTTCTCATCGAGAAGAGTCATGAAAATACCGTTAATAACACCCAGCGAAAAGGAGTACGCAAGCAGCGTCGAATAGCCCCCCAGGTCTATATCTTCACCCTCTTTGTAGAAATGTATGCCGCTAACGGAAAAGGTTAAATCGGGAAACTCCTTCTGGGCCTTCATCGCGGTAGAGAGTCCGCCGAAGATATTGGAAACTATCTCCTTGACCGCATCGAGGTCCTCTTCATCCATCTCATGTTTGCTCTCGCCTTCGCCGCCGAGCATCATATCAGATAGAGCGGTTCCTATCATCGGCGATATCGCGACGGCCATTTTACCGTTGAGATCTCCGCCGACATCGATAGTGACGATAGACATAGGCGCTATAACGTTGGATATATCCGTAATCTCTTCACGGTTTTTAAACGCAACCTCGGGACGCTGTCCGGTCAACCCTTCGATAGTGGCGGCCGTCTCACTGGCCAGCAGCTCTATCCAGTCAGCCATTGACGACCTCCTCGTTCAGTGTTTTGGCCAGCTTGGCCCTTCTTTCGCTCTCTATCTGCTGCAAAATCTCTTTGACCTCATCTTTTTCATCCACGATCAATTCGGTAATTTCCAGCGACTTTCTGAAGCGCTTTAGACCGATTCTGCCTATAAAACGGTCCTTTCCGTCGGCACTTATCACGGCCGTATCGTCTGCAGGCCTGTCGAGCCTGATTATGTCACCGCTCTTTAAAGAGAGGAGTCCGCCGAGGGTCAGCTCCGCCTCTCCGAGATATGCGCTTACATTCACGCGTGCACCGCCCACAAGCGCTTTGAGCTCCTTGTTGCGGCTCTTTTTGGCGCTTGTCTCGGTCAGCATGAAATCGCGACTCCCGAGTTTGTTCAGAATCGACTCCAGAGTTATAACCGGATAACAGATGTTCATCATACCGCTCGAGTGGCCGATTACGATCTCCATGACAACCATCACGACAATCTCGTTCTGTGCGACGATCTGTATTACATTCGGGCTCGACTCCTTCGACTCGACGTTAGGGTAGAGCTCTATCACGGGCGCCCACGCCTCTTTGAGGGTCGCCATTATGATACGCAGTATCGAATCCATAAGGTTGAGCTCTATATCGGTAAACTCCCTCGTCGTCTCGTACGGCTCGCCGGCACCTCCCAAAAGCCTGTCGACCATCGGAAAGGCTATCGAAGGGTTTATCTCCAAAATACCGCTGCCGTCGAGAGGCTTCATCGAAAATACGTTGAAACTGGTCGGACTCGGCAGGCTCATAAGAAATTCGCCGTAGGTCATCTGGTCTACGGAGTGGAGCTGAATCTCCACGATCGATCTCATTACGGAAGATATCTGCGATGCCAGGGAGCGCGCCATCTTGTCGTGTATGCCCCTGAATGCCCTGAGCTGTTCTTTACTTACACGGTTGGGGCGCTTGAAATCGTAAAGTGTGATCTGTCGCTGGTCGAAAACCTCCTCTTCGCTCTCCAAGGCCTCGGGAGTGCCCTCATCCTCTACCGCTTCGAGCAGTGCATCGATCTCTTCCTGGCTCAGTATGTCCGCCATAGCCTCATCCTATGCTATCTCTCACTTTTGTAATCACCCTCTTGTGGACCTGTGATATTCTCGACGGGGTTATATCCAGAATCTCCGAAATCTCTTTGTAGGTAAGCTCTTCGAAGTAGTACATCTGTATGATCATCTGGTCCCGCTCCGACATCGTTTTGAGAACATCCATGATCTTCTCTATTAGCTCCTCCTGCTCGATGGTCGAAAAGGCGTCCCGCTCATTGCTCTCGAGCTGGTCGTGTAGCGGCATGACGTTATATATCGCGGCGACGCGACGGGCATCTTTTATCTTCTGCTCATCCTCCTGGAGTATCTCGGCGATATATGCGTTTTCCGGCTCGACACCGTACTCGTCCATATATTGCGAGATAATCTCGTCTATCTGCTTTATGAGCTTTCTGTTGGCGCGACTAACGATATCCAAAGAGCGCAGATAGTCGAGCATGGAGCCGTATACCCTGCTTTTCGCATATCCCCAGAACGAATCGTTCTGCTCCCTGTCGTAACGTCTCGCCAGTTTTATAAGCTCCTCCGCGCCTATGCTGACCAGGTCGTCGAACTCCACAGATCTCGGCAGGCGCTCTTTGAGCCTGTACGCCATCGCCTTGACCGCCGGCAGGTATTTGACCGCCATCTCATCCTGATAATGGCGAATGTGCGCATCGTATCCTTCAACCATCACCTATCCCCATCCTTTTTCACACCTTGCACCGATGTTTCATCATCTTTCGATATATATGCGTAGTTTTCATCCAACTCCCTCTCCCGCTGCAGCAGCTGGTTGTAGAAGTAGTCGAGCTTCTTGTCGTACTCCTCTTTTTCGAAATGTACCTTGCCAAACTCCATAAAGCGGACAAACAGAGCCACGCTTACATGTGCCAGCAGATAGAAAAAGAGTGTAACCGAGAGAACGACCGAAACTACTGCCACAGGGTCGTCCGTTCCCATAAAAGCGGCCAGCAGCCCTATAAAGAAACCGCAGACCACCCAAAATGCGACGAAGTTGCTCTCACGCATTACAATCCTTCTAAAACTGCCCCAGCAGCTTTTTGAAAAAGGTGCCGATTCCGCCCTCTTTGGCTCTATCAAGCATTTTGTGTTCCTTTTTGTCCGCAAGAGCCAGCGCTATCGCCTCTATGTCCGCGGCCGGGGCTATATTGGCTAGCTCCTTGCACACAAGAACCCTCTGCTTCACACTCCTGGAAACATGGGCGTCGGATCGAACCGAACCGAGCATTCTCAGATGAAGATCTTCGCCAATATTTCCTGAAGCCACCTTCTTAATTGTATCAAATATCTTCGTCCCCTCTTTTTGGCTGCGCACCTGGTTCACCACCATATACAGATCGCTCTTTATTCTGCTTACTACCTTCACCATCGCGTATGCGTCGGTGATGGCAGCCGGGTCGGGAACGGTCACCACGACCACATCGTCTGCCGCGCGCAGGAACATCTGTATCGTATCGCCTATGCCCGCCCCGGTGTCGATAACGAGAAAATCGAGGCCTTCGAGCATCTGCGACTCGTCTATAAAGCGGCTCACTATCGTGGCGTCGGAGAACTTGAGTATCTCATCGCCGCTCTCTCCGGGAATAAGAAACAGATTCTCCTCGAGAGGTATCACGATATCTTTGAATCCCGCTTCGCCTTTAAGAACATGAAGAATATTCTTCTGCGCACGAACATTGAACATGACATCGAGATTGGCTAGCCCGATGTCGGCATCCATGAGTCCCACCTTGAAACCGCGCGATGCGAGAACATATGAGATATTTGCGCTGAGAGTGCTCTTGCCCACGCCCCCTTTTCCGCTTGTGATCGCTATGACCCTGGTTCCGCCGTTTTTGCCGCGGTGGGCATCCATCAGAGCCTCGAGCTTGCTCGCCTGCGTACTCATCGTCTCACCTTCCCTGTTCCCGACTCCATAAGACATTCGACCAGGTAGTCGCTGTCGGCACACATAAGATCGTCGGGAACCTCCTGCCCGGTCGAGAGATAGCTGACCGGTTTTTCGGTCTCGTAGACAAGCGAAAATATGTTTCCGAAACCCCTTGTCTCATCTAACTTGGTAAAGATAAGCGTATCTATGCCGAGTATCGAAAAGTTGTTGTAGATGGCCCTGAGATCTTCGAGCTTGGTAGGCGCGCCCATAACAAGGCTCACATCGATCCCGACATCGGTATTGGACGAGAGAAACTGCTGCAGTTTCTCTATCTTCTGCTTGTCGTACTGACTGCTTCCGACCGTATCTATAAGGATGATATCCATATGCCTGAGCGCCTGCAGGGCCGTCAAAAACTCCGGCGGATCGACAACGGCCTCTATGCCTATGCGCATCATCTTGGCGTACTTCATGAGCTGCTCCACCGCACCTATACGGTAGGTATCGAGCGTTATTATGCCCACTTTGTACTTTTTCTCCATCATGTATGCGTATCTTGCGGCAAGCTTCGCAAGGGTGGTCGTCTTGCCAACCCCGGTCGGTCCTACAAGCATAAGTATCCGCTTCTGGGGCGGTACAAGTTCACGCTCTATTCTTACCGGGACCATCTTTCGAAGCAGCGTCTTGAAGTATCGGCGCACCGTCTTTGTCGAAGAGCGCATCTGAAGAGGCATATGCTCCAGCGTCAGACGCATTATCTCATCGAGGTGGACCGCATCCATCCCGCTGTTTTTCGCGATTCGGTAGATTTCCGCAAACTCGGGCGGGATCATTCCGCTATTGAGAGGTTTTTTCTCCTCCCACACCATATTCTGTATGAGCTTTATCTTGTCGGAGAGTTTGAGCAGTTCACCCTTTATCTGCTTCAACTCTTCCATCTCCATCCCCTTGTCGCAAGAGGCACTCTTCTCCTCCTCGACCTCCACTTTGACCCTGGGCCGTCCGTGATCCGGAGTGGAAACATTTGCAATTTCGGAGATCTCCTTCGCCGCTTTCGAAATGTTCACCAGCACATCTTCATGAGGGGTTTGCCGCTCTCTCTTTTCGCCGCTTCCGCGAGACGACGGCTCTTTGACTCTCTCTCTGTCGCTCTTTTTTCTCTTTGCGGGAGGTGTATCTTCTATCGCTACGACCACTTCGTAGAGTGCCGGCTGGCTGAGACTCTTCTTTCTTATCTGTTTGGTACTGACAACCAGGGCATCCTCCCCGCACTCCTGCTGCGCCGCTTTAAGCGCCTCTGCGGGTGTGGGTGCCGTAAAAGTCATCAACTTCATCCAACCTCCTCCTATCTCGACTGCAAAAGGCCCTGTAACCGCCGGCCTGCAGATATCTAAGCGGTATCATCACGCTGTCGCGCTCGAAAAAGTGCGGATGCGGAACGGACAGCCGCCGGCTCTTCAATCGCAGATTGTCAAAAAATATTATATCCAAATCGAGAGTCCTCGGGGCGTTGGCAAAGCTCCTTCTGCGGCCGAAACGCTTCTCTACCCAGAGCAGATAGCGCAAAAGCGCATGCGGCCCAAGGCCGGTTTCGACAAGGATGACGGAGTTTATGAAATCGGGCTGCTCTTCGTAACCGAAGGGAGGGTTTTTCAGCAGTATCGATGTCGCTACAGGATTCAGAAGTGAGGAGGACTCAAAGTAGCGCAACACCCTCTCGAAACGCTTTTCGACATCGCCGATATTACCGCCGATTCCTATCAGTGCGCGATGCGGCATACCGTAAGAGCGAAAGCGCTTCGGAAACCCCCGGCCGCAAAAGAGCCTGTAGCTCTTTTTTTTCGGCTCTTTCGTCACAGAATCTCCGCCCTTCCGTTCGAAATAACCACCATATCCTCCATACGAATGCCGAACTCCCCGGGAAGATAGATGCCCGGCTCTATCGTAAAGACCATTCCATCTTCCACAACGGTGGCGCTGCGTGCCGATATGTAGGGCATCTCGTGTATATCGAGCCCGACGCCGTGACCGGTGGAGTGGACGAAAAACTCGCCCATTCCGCCTCTCTCTATCACCTCTCTCGCCAGCCGGTCTATCTCGGCTCCGGTCATTCCGGCTCTGGCACCCTCTATCGCCCTGTCGTGGGCACTGCGGACCAGATCGTATGCCTTTTGAATCCTGGGCGACGAAAAATGCTGCTCATCTTCGAAACGGAGCCCTTCCGATACGAAAACGGTTCTCGTCCTGTCGGAGCAGTACCTCTCATATTTGAGTCCCGCATCCACCAGCAGCAGGTCCCCCTCTTTGAGCACCCTCTCCGTAGGTACCGCATGGGGCTTAGCCGCATTCGCCCCTATAGCCACGATCGGGTCGAAGCTCAGTTCGAACTCTCCGTAACCGCTCATCGCCGCTTTGGCTTCGAAATGGAGCCTCTTCTCGCGCCTGTCGAGACCGGAGAGGTTGAGATATTCGGCGAAGGTGTCAAACCCCTTGCGTCCAAGCTCCGCCGCCCTTTTTAGCAGAGATATCTCGTCCGGCTTCTTGACGATCCTCTTTTTATGAGAGAGGTCCGGCTTAGGGATAAAACGAATATGGGTAAGTTTGTCGCGAATCCGCCCTATCGCGTAAACGCTCCACTCCTTCGGATCGTAGACGATCCTCTTTACGGCGCTACCTCTTAAAATCGAGCGTAAAGCGCCCAGAAGATCCGAAGACTCCACAATCTCCGCCCCCTTTACCGCCTCTTTCGCTTCGACGGTGTAGCGGCTGTCGGTTATGAAGCGCTTCTCACTCCCGAGGCTGACAAAAATCGCATTGTCACAGCTGTAGCCGCACTCGTAATAGAGTGCGTTCTCGTCGCGGAGAATGTAGTTCATCTCAAGCCTGCTGTTGAGGCTGCTGTTGCTGCATCTCTTTCATCGCCTTTATCTCGTTTAGAATCTGCACCATCGCCACCATCGCCAAATGGTAGCTGAACGGCCCGAAACCCGCTATCTGGCCGGCACACACAGGTGCTATGAGACTCTTTTGGCGAAACTCTTCACGTGCGTATACGTTTGAAATATGCACCTCTATGGCGGGCAGTGAAACCGCCGCTATCGCATCCCTTATCGCTATGGAGGTGTGGGTATAGGCGGCGGGGTTGATGATGATGCCGTCGGCGTCGCCGAGGCACTCCTGGATCTTGTCTACCAGCTCTCCTTCGAGATTACTCTGAAAAAATTCGATCTCTACACCGTTTTGCTGCGCGAATCCTCTCATCTGCTCATGAATCTGCTCCAGTTTCATCGGCCCGTAGATGTTCTGCTCTCTCAGACCCAGCATATTGAGATTCGGTCCCTGTATCACCATTATTTTCATACCAATCCTTTATCTTCGAAGATTTTTACTATTATCCGATCTTACGCACGCAAACTCCGGGGCAAGCCCGCAATTTGGCAGGGGTGAGCGGCCCTACACCCCCCCTAAAGCTTCGAAATCTTAGATTTCGAGATGATTTTACGCTTTCTGCGTAAAACATTTCATGAGACGCAAATTCCGGGCCAAGCCCGCAATTTGGCAGGGCCTGGCCGGCCCTACAAC
>JALSXE010000386.1:0-8996 GCA_027072755.1 Campylobacterales bacterium
CAGCTTCATATTCAGCTCTTTAAAAGAGTCTGCACTCTGCTGAAGCGATGCCAGGGTTCTGTTCCCCTCCGCACCGAGATCGAGCGTAGTTTTTTTGATGACATCTACAGCTTCGAAGAGCCTGTCGCTCTTTTTGGCCGCATCGGCCAGAGTGCTAAGAAGAGTCTCGATATTTTCGGCATTCTTGTCGCTCAAAATCCTTTTCAACGACTCTGAAGATCGGTCGAGATTGGTCATCATATCGTTGAAATGTTTTATGTTCTCTTCGCTGAAAGCATTGTTTAGTCTGTCGAGTGCCTTCGAGATCTGCACCGCAAGATCGCTTACCGAAGTACCGATTTGAGCGAGTGTAGATGGCTTGGATGGTATGACCGGAATTTTGCCGGGTTCACTTTTTATTACCGGGGCCCCCTTCTTGCCGCCGATTATTTCTATGTAGGCGATTCCGGTGATTCCGGTAAAGTTGAGTGTCGCATACATGCCTTCACGTATCGGGATATCTTTTGGAATCTGCAGCAGCAGGCGCACCCGCGTAGGATCGTTGGGATCGATATGGATCTCTTTGACCTTTCCGATGTCTACCCCCATATATTTGACAGCCCCGTCCGGCGGAAGTCCGGCAACCGACTCTTTCATATACGTATAGTAGTATGCGTACTCTTTTTTGTTGTTGTACTTCCCCATCCAGAGAGCGAACGCTACGGCACCGGCTCCAAGAAGGAGAACGAATAGTCCTACTATCGTGTAACTTGCTCTGCTCTCCATCACAATCCTTCCATATGCATTGCCTCAATTCGCGCTTTTGCGCGGTTTCCGCCGAAAAAGCGGCGTATAAAGGGGTGATCGCTCTTGAGTATCTCATCCAAAGAGCCTTCTGCAACCACATGCTTGTCCCCAAGTACCGCCATCCTGTTGACTACATTGAATATTGTATCTATATCGTGCGTTATCATCACGATGGTCAGACCCAGAAGAGAGTGCAGTTGGGAAATCAGATCGTCGAAAGCCTCCGCACTCACCGGATCGAGGCCGGAAGTGGGCTCGTCCAAAAAAAGCAGTTTGGGGTCCATCACGAGAGCGCGTGCGAGTGCGGAACGTTTTATCATACCTCCGCTCAGTTCGCTCGGATAGAGCCTGCCGACATCGGGATCCAAGCCTACCATCTCCAGTTTAGAGCGGACGATACGACGGATAGTCCTATTTGACAAAGATGTATATTCTCTGAGCCATACCGATACATTCTCTTCGATCGTCAAAGAGGTGAATAGCGCTCCGAACTGAAAAAGCACTCCCCATTCGCTTCTGAGTCTCTGTGCATCCTTGCGCCCGATTCTGTTCAGATCGTGGCCGAGAACTTCGATACTGCCTGCGCTCGGGCGAAGAAGCATGATCATCTCTCTTAGAAGAGTCGTCTTTCCCGAGCCGCTTCCACCGAGAATGCCGTATATGTCACCTTCGTATACGGTGAGATTCAGATCTTCATGGACCGTTTTGTTTCCGAAACGTGTCTGCAGATGGCGCAGCTTTATCATCTCTCTCATATATCGAGCTCCGTAAAGATGACCGAAAAGAGAGCATCCATCGCAATTACCAGGAAGATGGAGTTTACAACACTCATAGTGGTGTATCTTCCGATGCTTTCGGTATTTCCTGAAACCTGAAAACCGCGAAAGCAGCCGACAGCGGCAATTATGAAAGCGAAGAAGGGGGCCTTGAAGAGGCCTACCAGGTAGTGTTTTACATCCACCTCGCTATGGAGCCTGTCGAGAAACTGTGCCGGGGTTATATCGAGCTGAAGTTTTGCAACAAGCAGGCCGCCGTAGATTCCGACGATATCGGCAAAAAATATGAGCAGCGGCAGGGCGATCATCATTGCAACCATTCTGGGCAAAACAATGAAACGGAAAATTCCGAAACCCATCGTCTTCATAGCATCAATCTCTTCGGTGATCTTCATAACGCCGATCTGCGCGGTATAGGCCGATCCGCTCCTGCCTGCAACTATGATCGCGGTAATCAAAGGTGCGAGCTCTCTGGGTATAGAAATACCGATCATATCTACAATGAAGATATTCGCTCCATATTTTTGCAACTGTACGGCGCTTTGAAATGCGATGACGATGCCGACCAAAAAAGCGCTGAGCGCTATTATCGGTATGGCTGTAACGCCCGCTTTGTAGATGTTGGTCGCCGTCTCTTTTATTCTGAAAGAAGAGGGACGTATGAGCGTGCGAAACATGGCAACAGCGGACTGCCCCAGGAAATTGACGAATAGAACAAAATCGGAGTACATGGCGTGAGTCTGTCTGCCGAGAGCGGCAAAAGGCTGCAGAAAGATCGGAAAGTTTGACTCTTTCGCGGCGGTGTGCGGTCCGGCAAACCGTTTGACAAGACGAAACATTCGGCAGAATTCGTCGGGTATGTTTACGAATCTTGCTCGTCTCTTCTCTTTCAGTTCATCGCGCAGCGATATAAAGAAAACCATGGCTCCCGTATCGATCGACTCGATACCGCCGAGGTCGACAACGATCTTTTTCGCTCCCCCTATTGCGGACTCCATATCTTTGTACGACCTCTCTACGGCATCAAGAGAACCTATTCGCCAGCTACCGCGGATCTTCAGTTTCAAAGTGTCGCCGGAACGCTCTATATGGAAATACTCCTCTTTGCTCATGGTAGCCATTCTATCCAATACAAAATTATATGCATATAAACGAACATTACGAACCAGAGGCCGACAGAGCTCTTCGCAGCGACACTATCGATATGCCGCCGGCGGCTATAAACAAGACTTTATTATCAACACTCTATAATAATATCCTGAAGTTACGCGGAAGATGTGACAAAATTAGGAAAATTTTTTTGGAGAACTATTGAGAATCGATAAATATTTAAGCAGTGTCAATCTGGTCAAACGCCGAACGGTGGCACAGGATATGGTAAAGAGCGGAGTCGTGTACATAAACGGCGTTCAGGCGAAACCGAGCAAGGATGTGAAGGTCGGTGATATTGTCGAGATCCGCTATCTTAAGGGTGCGAAACGCTACAGGGTGCTCAAAATACCGGTTACAAAAACGATTCCCAAAAGTGCGAAAGATGAATATGTTGAGGAGTTGCAATGACTTATAGTGAAGCGAGGACGGCATTCGAGAGACTTTTTCGAGGAGAGATGGATGAAAAAGAGGCCAGAGAGCTCCTTGTAAAAATGGCCGAGCGGGGTGAGAGCGCGGAAGAGATAGCGGCTGCGGCGGAGGTGATGCGTGCAAACTCCGTCAAACTGCCCGTTCCCGAAGATCTGCGTGAGGAGCTTATAGACAACTGCGGAACCGGCGGGGACAAAAGCGGAAGCTTCAATATCTCCACGACCGTGTCGCTGCTGCTTGCCGGCGCCGGCTCTAAAGTGGCCAAACACGGAAACCGCTCTATAACCAGCCGCTCCGGAAGCGCGGACATGCTCGAAGCTCTCGGTATCCGTCTCGACCTGACTCCGAAGCAGCAGGTGCAGATGCTGCAGGAGTGCGGGTTTGCATTCATATTTGCCGTTTTGCACCATCCGGCGATGAAGTTCATTATGCCGATAAGAAAATCTATACCCCACCGCACCATTTTCAATATTCTGGGCCCGCTGAGCAACCCGGCCGGCGTAGAGAAGCAGCTTATAGGGGTTTTCGACCCGGAATACGTTCCGAAGATGGCAGAAGCTCTGAAAAAGCTCGGCAGCCGCCGCGCTATGGTCGTAAGCAGTCTGGACGGGCTCGACGAAATATCGGTTTCGGATCGCAGCGAAGCTGTGATGCTGGAGAGAGGAGCACTTGAAAAGATCACGATCGATCCTGCGGAGTTCGGAATAGAGAGAGCCTCTTTCGACGAGATAAAAGGGGGCGATGCCGCAGAAAACGCGAAGATCACACGCTCCATACTCAGCGGTGAGACAAAAGGGGCAAAAAGGGATATCGTTCTGATTAACGCAGCCGCCGCCCTTATCGTAGACGGCAGGGCCCGCGACTTCGAAGAGGGGCTGCAGATAGCGCGGGAGACGATAGACTCCGGGCGGGCTAAAGAGGCGCTCGAAAAAATCGTAAAGGTCTCCAACTCGCTATGACAAAAACGATAACAGCTTCTCTGGAAGAGATTGACAAGGTGGCAGAAGAGATAAGAGAGACTCTTCCCGAAGATGCGGTAATATTTTTAAGAGGCGACCTGGCCGCGGGAAAGACGACCCTGGCCAAAGCGCTCGCAAAAAGCATGGGATACAAAGATGTCGTAACTTCACCGACCTTTTCTATAGAACAGGTGTACGGCGACAGGCTGCGTCACTATGACCTCTATCAGTGCCCGAATGAGAAGTTCATGGCCATGGGGCTTCTTGAGAGCCTCGAAGAGCCGGGATGGCATATGGTAGAGTGGGGGGACGACGCTCTGAGAGAGCTTTTGAGAGAGCACGGCTTCTATACCGCTCTGGTCGAAATAAGCGTTGAAGAGGGCAAACGCCTATACAGGATCGAAACCGATGCATAGCTTAAGAGCCGAAAAACTGAGTAAAACGATCAGGAAAAACGTGATCGTCAGGGATGTCTCCATCACGCTCAACACAAAGGAGGTGGTAGGACTTTTGGGGCCCAACGGAGCCGGAAAGACCACAACTTTCTATATGATATGCGGACTTATCGCCGTAAGTGAGGGGCACGTTTTCATCGACGACGAAGATGTAACGAAGCATCCGCTTCACGTGCGATCGAGGCTGGGGATAGGTTACCTGCCCCAGGAGTCGAGCATCTTCAAGGACCTGACGGTCGAAGAGAACCTTCTAATCGCGGCGGAGGCGGCGAAACTGGATAAAAAGAGTGCCGAAAAGAGAATAGAGAATCTTCTGGAGCTTTTCAATATAGAGCCTATCAGAAATCGCAAAGGGATACGCCTCAGCGGCGGTGAGCGCAGACGGGCCGAGATCGCCAGGGCTCTTGTTAGCAAACCGAAGTTTCTGCTCCTTGACGAACCGTTTGCCGGGGTCGATCCGATCGCGGTAATAGATATTCAAAATGTCATAAGGCAGCTGCTCGAACTCGATATAGGGGTTCTTATAACCGACCATAACGTCAGAGAGACCCTCGGTATCTGCAACAGGGCCTATGTGATGCGTTCAGGAGAGCTGATGGCCCAGGGGAGCGCCGAAGAGATTGCGTCCAACTCCGATGTCATCAAGCACTATCTCGGAGAGCACTTTACGTTATGAGCGAATACAGGGTTTTTTGCGGAGTAGAGTCTGTAATAGATCTTTCTCTTCCCCGTCGCTCCCTCTTATGTTTCGAGTCGACCCGTGCAGATCTTTTCTATAAAAAGGAGCCTTGCAGGTGAAGCTTCGCCGGAATCAGAGTCTGCAGCTCAAGACCAGGCTGTCCGGTACCTTGAGAAGCTGGCTTCCGATACTTCAGTCCGGTATCGAAGAGCTCGAAGAGCGGTTGAAGGAGTATGAGAAAGAGAATCCCTATATGCGGATTAGATCGGGATTCGAAGAGAGATTCGGCTCAGGTTTTGCCGCGAAACCGGGCCGCAGGGGCGAAACTCCTTCGAGTTCGGAGGTGATCGAGGCTCTTACCCTGCATAACAAGTCGCTATATGAAGTGCTTATCGAGCAGATAAACGCCCCTCTTTTTCCTACACCTCTTAGCGAAAAGATAGCATACGCGATTATAGAAGAGATAAACGGCGAGGGCTATTTCGAAGGAGATGTACAGACCATAGCCTCCCGACTGGGTGTAGAGCCTGCGGCCGTAGAGAAGATCAGAGAGCGTTTCGCCTATCTGGAGCCTTCCGGCGTAGGTGCGAAAGATACAGCCGAAGCCATGCTTTTTCAGCTCAGGCAGAGCGATGTGGAGGAGCCTATATATTCGCTTGCGGTAAAGATGCTGGAAAACTTCGATTCGATTGGAAGTTTCAAGAGCGAAGATCGATACGACGAGGCTCTAAGCGTTATTCGTTCGTTCAAGAATCCCCCTGCACTGGAGTATATGGAGGAGTCGGGGCAGATAATTCCCGATCTTGTTATCGTCCAGAGCGAAGAGGGGATAGAGGTAAAGATAAACGACGACTTCTACCCCGATATAATCATCGAGCAGACGGACGAAGATCACTCTTTCGTACGTAAAAAGGTAAAAGAGGCGAGAGATCTCATAGACGCCCTTCAGATGCGCAAGGCGACTCTATACAAGATAGGGCTTATGATCGTGGAGTTCCAGTACGACTTTTTCCAGGGGGGCGACATAAGACCGATGAAGCTGAAAGATATCGCCCAAGAGTTCGACCACAACCCTTCGACCATTTCGAGGGCCATCGCGAACAAGTACCTGATGTGCGACCGAGGCATATTCCCTATGAAGGCCTTTTTCGCCGCCGCGGTGGACGAGGATGTGAGCAACAGCGCTATCAAACAGTTCATAGCCGACTCGATAGCCGCCGAAGACCGATCGAAGCCCCTGAGCGACAACAAGCTTTTGGAGATGATAGAGCGAAAATTCGGTGTAAAGATGGTAAGAAGGACAGTTACGAAATATAGAAAACAGATGCAGATCGGAGGATCGAGTGAACGCAAAAGATTCTACAGGCTTGCTTGAACTGCTGGAGGCCGAAGCTTCGAAACGGAACGATCCTGAGGAGCTCTGCTTACAAAGGCCCGATCCCCTCTGGGTGGCGAGGGAGCAGGAGGATGAGCGGGCCGTTCTGCTCTGCGCGCTTTTCGGGTACGGCAATGCGTCACAGATAGTGAAGTTTCTGCGCTCGTTGGACTTTTCGCTGCTTGATGCGGATGAGGAGCGGATAGAGAGGGAGCTTTCGAAAAGCTACTATCGGTTTCAGTCCTCTCAGGATGTGATCGCGATATTCAAGACACTCAGAAGAGTGGAGCGCGGCAGAATGGAAGAGGAGTTCATGAAAGGTTACGGCAAAGAGGGCCGTGTAATTGAAGGCGTCTTCGAACTCATAGAGCTCTTTTACAGAGTGTACCCGTATGAGAGTAGAGGCTACCGCTTTCTTACAGGATCGGTGCCCGAAAATATGAAGCCTTCGAGTCCATACAAGCGCTGGATGATGTTTTTGAGATGGATGGTCAGAAAAGATGCTCTGGATCTCGGCCGCTGGAGTGCGGTCAAAAGATCCGATCTTGTAATCCCGCTCGATACCCATACATTTCAGGTGGGTCGTAGACTGGGGCTTTTGAAGCGGAAAACATATGACTGGAAAGCGGCCGTGGAGCTTACCGAATCACTCAAGAGATTCTCGGCCGACGATCCTCTGAAGTACGACTTCGCACTCTACAGAATAGGGCAGGAATGCCTTTTTCAGGACCGTTCTTAAAGAGTGATTAATGGATGTTGTGATAGAATCGCACAAATTTAAGATAAAGGAAGCCGAATGGAAGGTGTATTCACCTATTTTGGTCTCATTTCCCACTCACACGGGTTTCTCTTCGTTACGCACGTTCTTCTGACAGCGATTATAGCCCTCGTTCTTGCAAAGATGGCCGTCAAGTCTCTCAGGCTGGTTCCTACAGGTACGCAAAACGTGATGGAGGCGTATCTTCTCGGAATAGTCGCAATGGGTCGCGACGTAATCGGTGAGAGCAACGCCAAAAAGTATCTTCCGCTCATCGCGACGATAGGTATCTTCGTTTTCATAGGCAACGTACTGGGTATTATCCCGGGATTCGAGTCTCCTACCGGAAACATAAACATGACTCTTACGCTGGCGCTGATAGTATTCATTTACTACAACTTCGAAGGGATCAGAAAGCACGGCGTAGTCCACTATTTCGCACACTTCGCCGGTCCTGTAAAGTGGCTCGCTCCGCTGATGTTTCCTATAGAGATCGTATCTCACATCTCCCGTATCATCTCTCTCTCGTTCCGACTCTTCGGAAATATCAAGGGTGACGACCTGTTCCTGTGGGTTCTTCTTATGCTTGCTCCGTGGCTTGTGCCGCTACCGGCGTTTTTGCTGTTGACCTTCTCGGCGATTCTGCAGGCGTTCATCTTCATGATTCTCACATACGTCTACCTCGCAGGTGCGGTTCTTCTCGAAGAAGAGTCGCTATAGTAGAGTGGTGCATCGTTGAGACGCACTATTGCCGAAATAGTAATAAACTTTCTTCTCGGTGCCGCATGGGCTCTGGCCCTGCTCGGTGCCGTATATCTCTTCTGGAGTTTTCTTCCGTTCGGAATCCCAATCGCACTGTTGGCGGCCGTTTTGGGTTCGCTTTTTGGGCTTTTTCTTGTAATTTTTCTCGAGCTTGCAACCATTCAGTTCGAGAATCACCGTGAGATGAGGCGGCAGACACATCTGCTCGATACGATCAGGAAAGAGCTTCGTGATTCTCAGGTACGCGATAACTGATCCGGCATATTACGGCTCGGATCCACTTACTTTAAAGTGCAGTCTCGAGCGCACTCTTTCAAACACGAAAATCGATCTCATATGTCTTAGAGACAAAAAAACTCCCGACTACAAAACGCTCGCAGAAGCGTTTATGGATCTAAAACCTCTCTTCCCCGAAACACTCTTCTTTATTCATAGCGATATCTATGCCGCCGTCGAGCTCGGTGCGGACGGTATCCATCTGCCTTCCTGTATGTTTGAACAGATAGGCGTATCGTGCGCTACAGGGCTGAAAGTGATTGTAAGCACACATTTGTTAAGCGAGATCGAGAGAGCCGAAAAAGCAGGAGCATACGGAGTCACATACGGTCCCGTCTTCGAAACGCCGGGCAAAGGAGAGCCGAAAGGTTTAGAGAAGTTAAAAGAAATAAGAGGTAAAATAGACCTCAATATCTTCGCACTGGGAGGCATTGTCTCCGAGGAGCAGATTGAGGCCGTAGAGAGGGCCGGTGCTGACGGTTTTGCATCTATACGATATTTCGCCGAGCGGTAGGTGTTGTAGAAGGCGATACGTCGTCTTGAAATCTATGATTTCAAAGCTTTATGGTGTTGTAAGGCCGTTCACCACC
>JALSXE010000387.1:0-2296 GCA_027072755.1 Campylobacterales bacterium
GGCCTGTGCGGCCCTACAACCCCCTAAAGCTTCGAAATCCAAGATTTCGAGATGATTTTACGCTTTCTGCGTAAAATCGGATTATAGTTTGGTAAATGCTATCACGCCGCTACTGCACTTAAACTTAATTTTTCTCTTTAAAGGCCGATTTGATGCGCATCGAGTTGCCTACCACTATCAAAGAGCTGAGGCTCATCGACAGAGCCGCGACAAGAGGTATGACATATCCGGCTATCGCTAGCGGAATAGTTACGGTGTTGTATAGAATGGAGATGGCGAGGTTCTGCTTTACAAACCTGAAGGTTCGACGGCTTATCAAAAAGGCGTCGCGCAGCGAGGTTATGCGGTCGTCCAGAAGCACCACGTCGCTGACTTCCAGCGCCACGTCCGAGCCGCTTCCCATCGCTATGGCTATGTCGCTCTTGCTGAGCGCCAGGGCGTCGTTTATGCCGTCTCCGGCCATCACCACCCGGCGCCCCTCCGCATGCAGAATATCTATCTCGGCAGCCTTCTCGTCCGGCAGAAGCGAGTGCTTGAAGGTAGGTATGCCCACCTCTTTCGCCACCCTTGCCGCGGCTTTCTCGTTGTCTCCCGTAAGCATTATAATATCTATGCCGAGCCTGCGGATATCGGCTATAGCCTCCTTGGCCCCGCTTTTGGGCATATCGCGAAGCTCTAAGCGCGCAACCACCCGGTTGTCCACCGCGAAATAGAAGAGTGTGTATTCGCTCGTCTCATCCGCTTCGAGCCCGAACTCCTCCATCATCTTTGCATTTCCGCCGTATAGTTTGTGTCCTTCGTACACAGCCTCGATTCCCCTCGCATGCACCTGCTTCACCCCTTCGAGCCCGACCTCTTCGAGGTTTTCGAAACGCTCTTTGAGAAACTTCTCTACACCGCGGCTTACCGGGTGGATGGAGCTCTTTACGAGCGAGTAGAGCAGGTTCACGTCGAAATCGCCGTACTTTTCGAAGTTTACGACGCGCGGCTTGCCCTCGGTTACGGTCCCGGTCTTGTCGAGCACCAGAACGTCGCATTTGGCCATAGTCTCGATATATGCGGCCTCTTTGAAGAGTACGCCGCGCCGCGCCGCCAGGTTTATGCCTATGAGCGTAGCCACAGGGGTAGCGAGTCCGAGTGCACATGGGCAGGCTATGACTATGACGGAGATCGCCACGACGAGGGCGTGCTCGAAGCTGCCGCCGAGCCAGTACCACCCCGCAAAGGTAAGCAGGGCTATCGTGAGTATGGTACTCGAGAAGTAGCCCGAAATCTCGTTGGCGAGCTGCTCTATCTTGGGCTTTTTGGTCAAAGAGTCCTCTAAAAGGCCGACCAGCGTCGCAAGGGTCGAGGTGCCGTAGTCTTTACTCGCTTCATACCTAACTACCCCGTCTATGGCTACCGTTCCGCTAACTATCTCGTCGCCCGGGCGCTTGTAGATGGGCTCGCTCTCGCCGGTCAGTGAACTCTCGTCGAAGCTCCCCTCGCCGCTCAGCACCACACCGTCTATGGCCGCCTTCTCCCCGGGGCGCACCTCTATGATGTCGCCCGGCTTCACCTCCTCTACCGGAACCATCACCTTCTCGTTCTCCTGCACCACCGTCACCTCGGTAGGGAGCGCGTTGGAGAGCGCATCCATGGTATCGGCCGCCCTCTTTTTGCTGAGTACCTCCAGATATTTCCCTGCCAGAACGAAGGTTATAATCATCGTCACGGAGTCGAAGTAGACCTCCCCGTGGCCCGTTATCATCGCCCAGATGGAGTAGAAGTAGGCGAGCGACGCACCGGTCGCCACCAGAGTGTCCATATTTACGAACCTGTTTTTAAGACCGTACCAGGCACCCCTGTAGAATATCCAGCCGCTGTAAAAGAGTGTGGGGGTGGCCAGCACCCACTCGGCGAAGCTTAGGACCGCTTTGACATCTTCGCGCATACCGGTAAACATGCCCGTATACTTGGCGACGGCTATCCACATGATATTCATCGTCGCAAATATTGCGACCAGCAGCCTTGCGTAGTAATCCCGTCGCGCTCTGTTGGCGCGCTCCTCCTGCAGCTTCGGGTCGTAAGGGTAGGCGTTGTAGCCGATGGAGCGGATCTTCTCGACTATTTTGGAGAGTTTTACCCGCTCGGGGTCCCAAACTATATGGGCCTTGTTCGTGGTGTAGTTTATGGTCGCTTCTACGATTCCCTCGGTCTTGTGCAGCACCTTCTCGTTAAGCCACACACAGGCGCTGCAGTGGATCCCCTCTATGATCATGAAGATCTCGTAAAGCCCGTCCGGGCGCTCTATTAT
>JALSXE010000388.1:0-4077 GCA_027072755.1 Campylobacterales bacterium
ACATGAATGGTTTACGCGAAAAGCGTAAAATCATCTCGAAATCTGAGATTTCGAAGCTTCAGGGGGTTGTAGGGCCGGCCAGGCCCGCCGAATTGCGGGCTTTGCCCGGAATTTGCGTAACATCAGTTATAATATTGAAAAACGTTTTTGTACCCGCGCCAATCTTTGAAGGTAGCGATGAAAGAAGTGTCTATGAATGATGAGCTCTTTTTAAAACGTTTCGGACTGTTTAGAACCCTTGCGGTAGGCTCCGCACGGGAAGATTTGCGGAAGTGGTGCTCTTCATACGGAAATGTCTGCACGATTGCGAAGTGTGAAGATATCGATACACTCGATCTAAAACAGCCTCCCCATCTGCTTCTCTTTTTCATCGACGACGATCCGAAGCGTGCCGAAGAGTGTATGAAGCGGCTGGGTAAAATCCCGTTTTGGCAGACTCTGCTTTTTTGTGACGACCCCAAAGATCCGTCCATGATGGAACTTGCGATAAGAGAGAGGGTTTACAGTCTTAACAAAATTCCCGGCAGCAGGGATGAACTGACCCGGGTATTGACGAATGTTCTGCCGTCGCTGATAGAGAAGTTCCAGGAGAGCGGAAGGGCGGCACAGCTTCATAAGATGGCCGAAATGGGTCCGGCAAAGATTCTCTTCGGAGGAAGCGGCCAGATCCTCTATATCAATATGCGTGCGAAAAAGCTCTTCGATATCGAGAAGACAAAGGAGGCCGTCCCCAAACTCTCTGAACTCTTTGCACCCTTAAACGAGAGCGGATCGGAACGCGTGGTCAGGAGCATCGAGTATGAAGGGCGGCAGCTTGTAGTATGCAGGGATGAGGAGCGCTATTCGAAAGAGACTCTCTTTACGGTTTTGGAACCCGACTCTTCGCAAAGCGACGAAACCCCTACACACGTTACACGTCTCGAGTTCATTGATCGGATGAAAGACAAAATGGCGCAACGAATCGATATGTCGTCGCCGCTGGTCCTTCTTATGGTCAGGATGAAAAACTACGGCCAGATTGTCGAAGAATTCGACTGGATCGCTGTTCACACCGTTCAGAAAGAGCTCAACGAGCTGCTTCTGAAAATCTTCGACACTTTTGAAGCCTACGGCCTTTGGCAGCCCGATATGGCACTGCTTCTCTTCGAAGAGATATCTATGGAAGAGTTGAAAAAGAGAGTTTCGTTTTTCATTACACAGATGAACTCCAAAGAGTTCTACAACGATATCGTACCCTCTCTCGACTTTACGCTCATAGAGATAGGAAGTACCGATCTAAACGCTATGATAAATCTGATCGAAAAGGAGTATGCCGGCTCCATCACCGTTTCGGACACAAAAGAGTTCGATATATACAAAACTTCGAGCAGCGAAGAGAGCAGGGAAGATACGGATGTTATATGGCAGTTTCTAACGAACATAATGGCCGCCCGACTCCCTTTGAAACTTATGAATATCTACAAAGGGTTGCCGATAAGCACTCCTACGAAAATATTGAAGATGGAAGAGGACAAAGTCATCGTAACCGCCGAAAAGATCCAGAAGTTCGTGATGGAGAGCGAAAAGGAGGTGGTTTTGCAGTCTGCGCACCTCCCTTCCGATCTGCATGCGGACGTGCACTTCGTCGACGCATCGAGACCTCTTGCCATACTGAAACATCTAAAAACGATGAAGACATCCGTCAATAACCGCAAGCATACGCGGGTTACTGTCACCTCCAGGCTTCCGATTACACTCAAACTCGGAAAGAGCCACTATACCGGATATGTGTACGACATTTCGATAAACTCGATCGCGATACTTTTCAACCCCGACAAGTTCGGAGAGAACGAGCTCAAAGGGCGTGAAGCGGAAGTATCTTTCAAGCTGCCGTGGGAGAACGAAGAGGGGTTCGTAAACATAACGGTAAAAGCAGACATCCTATTCAACCGAAACGAGAAGGAGTTTCACAAGGTTGTCGTACTTCTTGAGCCGGACGATATATGTGAAAGCTATATCTTCGACTACATATACAAGCGCCAGAAAGAGCTGATAAAAGAGTTGAAATCGCGCCTGTGAGCCGACTGTCCCGGCGGATTTGAGCCTCTCCCGCCGATTTTTCCCGACAAACTCCGCGGGGCTCTCTGCCGCGTTGAATTGACCTTACTCCGCCCCGTGCGTAAAAAGATTTGATATGATAGCGTTAGATATTTGTCCTCTGCGGCGATGAGAAAAGGAGAGTCATGGAGCGGTTGCTGGCGCTGAGTGCAAGTGCGGGAAGCGGCAAGACCTTCGCTTTGGTGGCACGCTACCTTTCGCTCCTTTTCGGCGGTGCCAACCCCTCCGAAATTCTTGCCATAACATTTACCAACAAAGCGGCCGGGGAGATGAGAGAGAGGCTGATCTCCTCCCTCGAGTCGATGCCGCCGGAGATGGCGGACGAAGTCTCAAAAATGAGCGGAATATCTTTGCAGGAGATCGAGGCGAAGAGACCCAAAGTTCTTTCGCGTTTTTTGGCGTCGGACCTGAAGGTCATGACGATCGACAGATTCCTGAACCAGGTATTGCGCAAGTTCTGCTGGTATGCGGGGGTGCAGAGCGACTTCGAGATAGCGGCCATGCCGAAAGAGGAGTTTTTCGAGCGTTTTTTAAAGGAGCTCGACGACAAGGAGTATGCCCGGCTTGTCGATTTTGCCCGTTTCGAGAGAAAAAAGAGCACAAGTTTCATAGAGTTTTTCGAGACGCTCTACGAGAAGGATAAAGAGCTTCCCGAGTTCTCCTTTTCCATAGAGAAATCGGATGAGCGGGAGGCTATGGAAGCGGCCCGCAAGATAGGGGAGTTCCTGCTGGAGAAGCCGATCAGCGAACGGGCAAAAAAGACGATGAGGTTCGACTCTCTTGCCGATGTGGTCGCAAAAGGGTGGTTCGAGAAGGAGAGCCTCAACTACTGGGACTACAAAAAGGGTTACGAGCCGATCCTCGATGTCTGGTTCAACGAGTTGAAAGAGGCGGTGCGCAGATACTACCGCAGGAAAGAGAAGTTCTTTCTCTCAGGAATATTCGGGCTCTACAACCGCTACAAAAGCGTGAGGTCGGCATACATGAAGAGTGCCGGACAGCTCTATTTCAAAGATATCGAGCATCTGGTCTACGAACTCCTGCGTCGGAGAGACTTTACCGATTTTCTATACTTTAGACTCGATGCACGCATAGGGCATATTCTCTTTGACGAATTTCAGGATACATCGGTAACGCAATACAGGATATTCGAGCCCATAATCGCGGAGATTGCGGCCGGCTCAGAAGGCCGCTCCTTCTTCTATGTGGGCGATACGAAGCAGTCTATCTACCGATTCAGGGGAGGGCAGAAGGAGCTCTTCGGTCATGTGGCGAGGAAGTTCGGTGTGAAGGTGGAACATCTTCAGACAAACTACCGCTCGAGGTCGGAGATAGTCGAGTTTGTAAACAGAACTTTCGACTATGTGAAACCGCCGCAAAAGGCCCATAAGGAGGGTGGATACGTCCGGGTAGCCGAAGGCGATGAGCCGCTGGAGATGATGGGTGAGGCGCTGCAGACCCTTTTCGATCACGGTGCGGCAGATGAAGATATAGCGGTTTTGGTACACGACAACAAAGAGATCCTACAGGTCGCGGAGTATCTTAAAGAGCGGTTCGGGAAGGCGGTTGCGACACACAAGCGCGCCATGGTCAAAGAGCAGCCGACGGCTCGCGCCATGATAGAGATGATGAGGCTTATATACCGCAACCACAGGGGCGAGGACGGCTCTTTGCACAGGCTCAGCTTTCTATCGCTTACAAACAGGCCCTATGATCCCGAGTTCAACCCAGATATCGATCTCGAACGGCCTGCCGCCATGTTGAAAAAGATCATGAACAGGTACGGATTTTTCGACGAGGCTGCGATGAAGCTTCTTGAGTTTTCGATACCGTTGAACGATCTTGTCGAATTTATACATGAAGTCGAAGGCTATGAAGATGAGCTCCCCGCATCGGAAGTGGAGGGAATCAACGTTTTGACGATACACAAATCCAAGGGCCTCGAGTTTGAGCATCTTATAGTCTTGGACAGACTCAGGC
>JALSXE010000388.1:4087-8953 GCA_027072755.1 Campylobacterales bacterium
TCATTTATCTTCGATTACAGCGAAATCGATCTGAGAGAGGTATGGGTAAAGTTCAAAAAGAGAGAAGCGGTGGATGCGGAGTACGCTGAAGCGCTGAAGCGTGAAAACGGCCTTAAGCGGCAAGACGCCATGAACCGGAGTTACGTAGCCTTTACACGGGCGAGGGAGTCGCTGTTTGTTTTGAAAAAGAGCAGATCCTCCTCATTCGCTTTTTTGGATCTAAAAGAGCAGAGTGCCGGCGAGCTAAGGTGTGAAAAGAGGGCCGAAAAGAGGCAAACTGCCGCACCTGTTCTGCACTATACTCCGAAAAGTTACGGCCGACAGGAGAGTGCGGCCGAGATTCATAGGTATGAAGCGAACGATTTCGAGGCTATATATCTCGGGCTTGGGGTGCACTACCTTTTCGAGATGGAAGACGAAGAGGCGTTTATCAACCGTTACGGCACTCTGTGCGATGTCGAAAAGGCGAAGAGTATCGTGGAGAGATCGAAAGCGAATACGGAGTATTCGATTTTGACGGAGGGGAGGCTCTTTCACGAACTGCCGTTTGTCTACAGGTCAAAAGCGGGGGTAGTCGATCTGTTTGTCGATAAGGGAGATACCGGAGTGGTAATAGACTACAAAACCGCTACTCCTCACGACCTCGGCGGCTACGAAGAGCAGGTCAAACGGTACAGGGAGGCTCTTTTGCACCTGATGCCGGAGAAGAAGAGGATCGACGCCTACCTCTTTTTTCTAGATACCCAAAAGCTCGTCAAAATAGCTTGAGAAAACAGAAATCTTTAGAAACCGCCGTTTAATACATCTTTTAAAACTTTATAAAATATATAACGAACAACTATCGTTTAGCCTATCTAAATATTTTTCACATATTTGCCGAAATACTCCTTTGCATAGATAAAACTGGAAGAGTTTTTGCTTATATCCGGTTGATCCTCAGGCTGAAGCGTAAGCCTTTATAAAGAGAGTTTGGAACCTTTTACGGTAAGAATTTAAACTCTCGGAGAGTGCGGCGGTTTCGGCGAAATATTGATGATATGAAGAAGTTTTAAAGGGCGGTTTTGGAGCTAGGGAATCCTCTTGAGAGTTGTACTCTTTTGTATGTGGAAGACGACAGAGATATTCGCAGAAGAGTCATACCTTTTCTGGCTCCGCGTGTAAAGACCCTTTGGGTTGCGGAAAACGGAGAGAAGGGTTTGGAGCTTTTTGAAAAGTGCAGCCCCGATATAGTCGTCACAGATCTGGGTATGCCGAAAATGGACGGCATACAGATGGCGAGGGCCATACGCACCGCAGACGAGGAGATACCGATCATCCTGACCGCATCGTTCAGTGAGAATTACCGCCTCTCCGCCGCTATAGATGCACGGATAAGCTCCTTTTTGCCCAAACCGGTAAAGATAACCGACCTTGTAAAAACGGTCGAGAAGAGTGCCGAGAAACTTTTCGGGCAGCGTGCCAGGTCCAGAACCCAGTCGACACTTGCGCAACACTACCTGGCGATAGAAGATAGCGCTCTTTTGATATATCTCGACGATAAGGGCAGGATAAAGCGCATCAACGAAGGAGTGAGCAGCCTGCTCGGATATTCCGAAGATACTCTTCTCTCAGAGCCGTTCGAAAGTCTTCTCTACAGAGACCATACCTTCAACCGCTACGATTCGCTTTTCGAGGCATTTAAAAGCGGAGAGAGCTGGTACGGAGAGGTGAACCTGCTCTCACACATCGATCGTGAACTGATATTCAAAGCGACCCTGATCCCTATCTACGATACGACGAATCCATCCTACCAGTTCATGATGCTTCTGGATGACATTACCGAGCTCGTAAACTACCGGAAGCTTTTGAAAAATGAACTCGACCAGACGCAGGATACTCTCCACGAAAAGATACATTTTCTGAAACAGTATCAAAACGCCATCAATGAAGGTACCGCCATATGCCGTTTTCTCGAAGATGGAACGATACTGAAAACCGACAGCAGATTCGACACGATTTTCGGATACGAAAAGGATGAGCTGGTAAAACGCTCATTTTACCAGCTGTGCCCCAATCTGGAGAACGACTTGAGGGCGAAGGTCGCGGAGGCTATCAGTAACCGTACCGTTTTGAGAAGACGTATCAAGTGTATGGACAGAAACGGCAGGATGTACGTTTCCGACTCGGTATTCATACCGATATACCGCCTAAACGGGGAGATAGAAGAGATCATAAGCATACATAACGATATCACCGATATCATAAAGTTGAACGAAGAGATACGCAATACCCAAAAAGAGCTGCTCTACATACTCGGTGAAGTGGTCGAGAGTCGCTCCCAGGAGACCGGCTACCATGTCAAAAGGGTCGCCGAGTATAGCCGTATTCTCGGTCGTCTTGCGGGTTTGAGCGAAGAGGAGGTGGAACTGCTTGGAATCGTAGCGCCTATGCACGATGTGGGCAAGATCGCGATACCCGACAAGATACTGCTCAAACCGGGCAGACTGGAGGCCGAAGAGGAGAAGATCATAAGAGAACATACCGTAATCGGCGGCGAGCTTTTCGGCAACTCCGAAAGATCTTTCATGAGAGCCGCGCGTATAGTGGCGCTGGAGCATCATGAGAGCTATGACGGCAGCGGATACCCGTACGGGAAGGAGGGCGAAGAGATTCATATATTCGGTCGAATAGTCGCTATAGCGGATGTTTTCGACGCCCTGAGCGTGGAACGTGCATATAAAAGATCATGGCCGGTAGAGGAGATCATAGATTTCATGAAGAGGGAGAGGGGCAGGAAGTTCGATCCGCACCTTATAGACCTCTTTTTGGAGAACATCGATCTTTTCCTGGAGGTCAGAAGAAGGGAAGATATGACATCTTGACTTTGTTTGTGAATGGTGAATAGTGAATGGTTTCGAATAAAATGGGAGCAAAGCGACCTTTCCATAACTTTTCGTTTTTCGTTTTTCACTATTCACTATTCACTATTCACTATTCACTATTCACTATTCACTATTCACTATTCACTATTCACTTCCAGGGCGGCCTTGAGGAGCAAAGCTCTATCGCCTCCGAAGATACGAAAGAGAGATCGATGCGATCAGTAGGCTATACGGTTTCGTCCAAGTTTTTTCGCTTCGTACATTTTTGAGTCGGCGCGGTGTATGAGGGTGTCGAGGGTCTGCTCCTCTTCCCATGCCGCCACACCGAAGCTGGCCGTTATCGGAACCGGAATGTCGGTAGAGCGTCTCTCTATCTGCTCACGCAGTTTCTGCGCTATGTGTACGGCGTCTTCGAGTCCGGTTTCCGGCAGAAGAATCAGAAACTCTTCTCCTCCCCATCTAATCAGCGAGTCGGTGGCGCGTAGATTTTTTCTTATCGTTTCGGTCGCTTTTACGAGTACTGCGTCACCGGTTGCATGGCCGTATGTGTCGTTGATTTTTTTGAAGTGGTCTATATCGAAGTAGACGATAGAGAAGGGGTGCCTGTATCGACGGGCCCTCTCTATTTCGTGCTCAAGCAGCTCCACCCCCCTGTGACGGTTGACCGTACCTGTAAGCTTGTCTGTATGTGCCATCATATCCAGTTTAAGAATGAGCGCGTCTCGCTCAAGTTTGGCTTTGATGGACTCTATTCCGAACGCCGCGGTATTGGCTACGTTCTGCCATAGGTTCAGCTCCTCTTTGTCGAATGTATGGTTCTCCTGGAAAAGAAGCGTCAGGACGCCTGCGGGTCTGTTCTGCACTCTTATCTTCATCGGAATCGATATCATCGTAACAATGCAGTTTTTCTGCAGAACATCTTTGAGTTCGGTATCCGGCAGGCTGGAGATGTCGTCTACAAAAACCATCTGGTTGTGTTTTGCCGCCAGAAAGCAGGGCAGATATCGCTCCTCGTTTCTCGGATCGTTCAGATCGACAGGCTCCGGTATCAGCGACTCCAGGCAGAGCCCGGGGTATGACGGGTGAATAATATCTTTTAATGTGGAGCCTTCCGCCAGCATGATGAAACCGAGGGTGCTTATGTTTATCATCGGCAGCTTTTCAATCAGGCCCAGCAGAAACTCCTCTACGGTAAAAGAGGTGATTATATCCTGGCTGATCTCGGCGTGAAACTTCATAAGAGATTTTAGATACTCCTCCTTCGCAAGCCTCTCTTTTATCTCTTCGTTGCTCTTTACGATCGACTCTATAGGGTGCCACTTAGTGACGTAGCTTTTTTCATCCTTTGAGGCCAAAAAATTTGCGGACCCGCTCAGAACGAGGTCGCTGCCGTCCCTTCTTCTGAATATGCAGTGGGCGTACTCTATATCTTTTTGCTCTCTTAGCCTTTTGAGAAAGTGTCTGTTGTGTATATGGGGCAGCGGCTCTATGAGGCGTTCGACGGGTTCGTTCTGCAACTCTTTCGGATCGTAGCCGAGAAAGTAGGCGAATTTCTCGCCTATGGAGAGAATGTTGCCGTCATACGAGAGTTTGAGATTGAACAGAAAGCGTTCGTTGCTTTTGAAGTAGTCGTATATCGACTCTACAAGTCTGCTCGGTTTCGACCTTTTCGAGATATATTGCGTAATTCCGTACTCTATGGCGCGTGTAAGATGGAGGGTATCGTTTTCGAACGATGTGGTTACGAAAATGGGGGTGTCGGGATGGCGCCGTTTGATCTCTTTGATCATGTCGAGGCCGTCCATTACGGGCATTACAAAGTCGGTTATGACGGCATCGGGTCTGGTGCTGAGAAAGAGTTCCAGCCCCTCTTTCCCGTTTGTCGCTGTATAGAGCTCCTGAACATGTTTTTGCAAAAAGCCGGCCGTCTCTTTCAGAATTGTTTCGTCATCCTCAACATATACCACTTTTATGGGAAGTTTCTGAAGCTGCTGCAAGGTGAAAT
>JALSXE010000389.1:0-8919 GCA_027072755.1 Campylobacterales bacterium
ATATCGGCCCCTCCGGCGGCGCCCGGCTCGTAGGCTATGTGTGAACGCCCGAGACCGAGCAGCTCTTTTGCAAGAAGGATGCAGAAGCCCTCGTCCGGGTACTTCAGCAGCGTAAACCTGCCGTATGCCCCATAGAGGCTTTCGTCCGCCACGGCGGCGCGGATAAGCGGCCTCTCTATGCAAAAAAGCGCCTCTTTTTCCTCTTTTGTCAGAAGACAGAGAGAGTCGAGTTTCGAAGCGTCCGTTACCATCATCACATTTTCGCCTTCGGCGTCGCGGGTCTTCGCATCGTAGAAGGTCCTCTCTCCGAAGAGTGTCTTTATGCGTACCTTTTTCCCTTCGCACAGAGCGGCTGCCGCGACTTCGAAGAGCCTTTTGAAACTCTCCGGATCGTTGGCGTACCGTTCACCCCTTTTGTCTGTAACCCTTACAGGTATGCCGCACTCGTGGCAGCTTATGAGCGGAAAGTCGAGCCTGAAAGGATTTGTACGGCTCTCGTTTTTGCACTCTTCGCACGGCTCGAAAAAGCTCATCAGCGTATTTTGGCGTACGAAAGGGTACTCTTCTAAAAACGGATACTGCGCACCACAGCAGTTGCAGCCTGTGAAGGGGTAGTAGTAGCGTCTCGATGATGGGTCTAACATCTCTCTGGTACACTTTATGCAGGGGGCGATGGAGTGCGGAAGCCTGCTCTTTCGCTCTTTTTTGAGTCTTGGGACTCCGCCTTCCGTTATGCGGTGCGAAGAGGCGCCCATAAAACAGGAGGCCGGGAGCATCTCTGCGACTCTTTCGAGGTAGCGCGCCAGATTCGGATCTCTCTCGTCGCCGATAATCGTAACGGCGGCGCCGTTTTGCATAATGGAGACGTCGACACACTCACTCGCGGCCAGCGCTTCGGCGAAATCGGCAATATAGCCGTGAGGCGCACTATACTCTATCTCGAAAAGAAACGCCATCTCTATCCTTCTTGGGAAAACTTAGGAGTCTGATCATTCATGGTCGGAGAGTTGTATATCTCTATGATCTCTTCGAGTGAAGCGCCGTTTTTTCGGCTGCAGACTATTTCGCATCTTTGCAGATGGCGGATCGTCTCGTCTATCAGTGCGTTGAAACTCTCTTTCACTCTGTCGGTCAAAGAGATATCTACACTCTCGATATCGTGCGGAACGATACCTATGACGGACACTTCGGCCATCTTCTCCAGCATCGAGCAGATTTCGAGCATCTCCACCACCTCCACTTCATGTGCGGTCTGACGGTAGCTTCCGAGCCCCATCAGCGCATCGGAGGGGAGGTTGTAGACAGCTCCCGCTTCGTCTTTAATAGATACGGTATCGAGAATGATGACCCTGTCGAAACTCTGATAGTAGCTCATGAGTTTAAAGCCGAGCGTTCCGCCGTCCACTATCTCTATTTCAGGGGAGAAGTCGAAGTTCTCCTGAAGGTAGCGGGCGGCGTAGATGCCGACACCCTCGTCTTTGAAAAGGATGTTGCCCACACCTATTACAGCCACGCCTCCCTCTTCGCTCAATTCACAACCTCATCTCACTTTTTGACGAATTTGCTTCCGCCGAAGACGATCGCCATATCGCCCTCCTGCCAGTAGATGGTCCGCCATATCTGGTAGTAGATATGAAACACTACCCACGAGACGATCCACCACATCGTAATGTGATGGGAGATACGTACATCCATCAGCGTACCGCCTGTCGCGGCGATGGTCCAGTCGGTAGCGTAGTGCAGAAGTGCGGGCCACCACTTTCCGATCGAACTGAGCCCCGATTCGAGCCCGTGAACATAGAGCTGAAGGCCGGTTAGAAGCATCCAGACGAGCAGCAGGTGCAAAATCGCGAAGTAGACCGCATTGAAGCTGTCGTTGTGCGTCGAGTCGAATCTCTTTCTTCGGTTGAAAGTGAGCAGGTTGAAAATCACTTCGAAAAACTCTTTGACATTCTTTCCGGTAGGGATCAGCTTTTTGTAGGCCTTTTCGAATCGGCTGAAGAAGTAGAGATAGGCTATGGCTATCGATGTGACATCGAGCATGATCGCTCCTATGAAGTGGACCCATCTGTTCCACGCCATCACATATTTGTCTACGGCCGGATCGGCTATCAGTGTCTGGTAATACGGATGTGCTATATATAGACCCGTTATCACGGCGGTCAGCACACATATGGCGTTGATCCAGTGTATGATACGACCGGTCGCGGTCATCCGCCTGACCCTCTTGTACAACGGTTTCATGCTACCTCCTTGTTTATGTTACGCAAATTCCGGGCAAAGCCCGCAATTCGGCAGGGACTAAAGTCCCTACAACCCCCTGAAGCTTCGAAATCTTAGATTTCGAGATGATTTTACGCATTCTGCGTAAAATCAGATAGAGCAGCTTGTGTCGACCTTGTAGACGCCGAGCTCTTTTCCTTTTGTATCGACAATGTGTACCGCACAGGCGATACAGGGGTCGAAACTGTGAATTGTGCGCAGAATCTCCAGCGGCTGGTTCACGTCGGCCACTTTGGTGCCTATTAGGCTGGCCTCGTACGCTCCCATGCGTCCCTTTCCGTCACGCGGTGAGGCGTTCCATGTGGAGGGGACTACCGCCTGGTAGTTCGCCACTTTTCCGTTCTCTATGCGTACCCAGTGGCCGAGAGCACCCCGTGGAGCCTCTGCCAGTCCATACCCTTTTGCATCTCTGCTTACCTGGTTGAAATCGAACTCCGTCCATGTCGAGAGATCTCCGGCCGCGGCATTCGCCGCAAGCTCGTCTACCCACTCAACCATGACATCCGCCATAAGTTCTGTTTCGATAGCGCGCGCAGCTGTACGCCCTACGGTAGAAAAGAGCACTTTCGTAGGCAGATTCGCATTTTTCAGGAATTTCGTCACATACTCGGTTATCCGTTTGTCGCCTCTTGCGACTCCGACCACCATTCTCGCAAGCGGACCGACTTCGACCCGTTTATCATCGAAAATAGGCGCTTTGATCCAGCTGTATTTGTTCTTCGTATCGAGATACGCGATGCCGTTCTCCTTGCGTCCGAAACCGGTATACTCGGGCTCTGTCTCTCCGTCGAAAGGATGCAGTGGCCTGTCGCCCTTGTACCATGAGTGCGTCACATCTTCGGTCACCTTTTCCGGGTCGAAGTCGACCGGGTTTTTAAGATCGCCGTTTAGGACCACTCCGCTCGGGAAGAGGAGTTCGGCATTGTAAAAGCCGGTGTCGTCGAGTCTGAAATCTCCATATGCCATATAGCTTTTGAGCCCCGCACCGGTTCCGTCGAGCCCTTCGTCCGCATACATCGTTCCGGCCATATATACGTCAGGCAGATACGCCTGTTTTATGAATCTCCTGAATTTCATCAGAAGAGTTTTAAAGAGCGCAATGCGCGAAGGGTTCTGAATATCCTGCACACAGGTCACCCCGCCTACGATGATGCTCTGAGGATGGGGGTTCTTGCCGCCGAATATCGCCATCATCTTCGCGGCATCTCTTTGCAGATCGAGCGCCTGCAGATAGTGCGTAACACCCACAAGGTTCTGTTCGGGAGTCAGTTTGTAGTGTCTGTTGCCCCAGTAGCCGTTTCCGAAAATCCCCAGACGCCCCTGTTTTACAAACTTTTCGAGACGGCTCTTGACCTCCTCGAAGGCGCTCGGAGCGTCGGTCCACGGCTCCACACCGGCGGCTTTCGCCCACTTTCCGGCTTCGGCGGCAGCCTTTTTCGGATCTGCTTTGAGTGCCGAAACGACATCGACCCAATCCAGCGCATGCAGATGGTAGAAGTGCACTACATGGTCATGAACATATAGCGACCCCTGAATCAGGTTCCGAACGATTCTCGCATTTTTCGGAATCGTTATGTCGAACGCGTTCTCCACCGCTTCGACGCTTCGCTGGTAGTGCGTACCGGTACAGACCCCGCATATACGCATCGCCAGAAGTCCGCAGTCGCGCGGGTCCCGCCCTTTCAGTATCGTCTCTATTCCGCGGAACATCGTTGAGGAGCTGTATGCATCCACTATTGTGTTGTTGTCGTCGATGACCGCTTCGATACGAAGGTGCCCTTCGATCCTTGTGATCGGATCGACTACGATATGTCTGCTCATGATGCATCCCCCCCGTCAGATTTTTTACCCGCAAGCAGACTCACGGCGGCATGAATCGCTATACCTACACCCGTAGCGGCAAGTACTCCCAGACCAAACTGGTCGACACTCTTCTCGACACCGCCGGTCGGAGCCTTGATATTGGCATCGGACATAGGACGCTCATAAGCGTATTTATCCCAGAAGTCCGGCTCGGAACAGCCGATACATCCGTGTCCGACGCCTACGGGCCAGCTGACGCTTTCGTTGTATCGTATGATAGAACAGTTGTTGAAAGTCATCGGGCCTTTGCAGCCCATCTTGTAGAGGCAGAAGTTGTTTTTCGCCCCCTCGTCTCCCCACTCTTCGACAAACTCACCGGCATCGAAATGGGCACGACGTTCGCAGTTGTCGTGGATTCGATAGCCGAATGCGAATTTCGGGCGAAGCAGAGAGTCGAGCTCGGGAATCTGCCCTGTCAGAACATAGTGCAGAATGACGCCGACCATATTTGCGGGGTTCGCCGGACATGCCGGAATGTTGACGATCGGCTTTCCGTTGATTATATCCATGACACCTTTGGCCCCTGTCGGGTTTGGAGATGCGGCAGGCACCCCGCCGAATGTTGCACAGCTCCCCACAGCCACGATCGCGGCGGCATCATTGGCTAACGAGCTCAGCTGATCTACAAACGTCTCACCGGCCGGTCCTGTCGTGCCGTATATTCCGTTTTCAGCCATGGGAATAGAACCTTCAACAAAAAGAAGATACTTTCCCTTGAATCTCTCTCTTGCATCCTCAAGCTGCTTCTCCGCCTGAAAACCGGCAGGCGCCATCAGAGTTTCGTGAAACTCGAGACTGATGATATCGAGTATGATATCGTCTATTTTCGGTCCGTCGCTTCTTATGAAAGCTTCGGAGTTGCCTGCGCAGTCTTGATACTCCACCCATATTACCGGGATTCTGTTCATAACCTCCGCAGCTTCTGCGACAAGCGGTTCGAAGAAACCGGGTAGCATCAGCATCGCCGTCGTAGCGCTGACCCACTTCATGAAATCGCGTCTGTCGCACCCCTCGTCGGAGAGAATCTCCCGTAGCTCTGCTTTCGAGCCGAAAGGCTCCATCGCTTTCAACTCTTCGATACGCCTTTTGCATTTTGCATAGAGCTCCCTATAGTAGTGATCGCCCCGGTTCGTTTCGACACGTGAACTTTTTGCGGTAAAGAGCCTTTTTACCGCCTCGCTCCTCTCACCCATGAATCACCTCCGAGTAATTTATTACCGCACCGACCTTTTCAACCGAAGTATGAAAAGGCGACAACCTGTCCCGCTTTCAAACATCATATTTCCTTAAGACTTAAACTGAAATAAAAAATTTAAAAATTAGATAAAAAAGTCTGTTTGTTATATATTTTCAGTACCTTGTCCTTTTTGTACTCTTTACGGATAGGTAGTTGTCGCTACGGTGATTCCATATCATCAGGGGTTAAACTCATCATGGTATAATGGAACCGAATTTTCTTATGCCGAAGGAACGAAATTGACTGAAGAGATGGAGAAGATAGAGGAGATCTACTGCCTCAACAGAGAGAACATCAGAAACTACCTGATCGGCCTGCTGAATGAGTACGAGAGCGATGACTACTCCGTAGAAGGGCTTAAAAAGGTGGTCGAAAAGACCCCCTACCTGATGGTCGCATATATCGTGAACGACGACTGCATCCAGGAGTCTCCGAACATCTATAAAGACCATATAAACGATGCGAAACAGGGGATGAACCGCCGCGCTTTCCTGCGCTATATAAGCACCAAACGTGACCGCTTCTTTCTAAGCGATCCGTACTACAACGAAACATCCGGTAAAATCTACGTTCTTCTTTACGAAGAGCATGACGAAAAGATGCTCTTTTTCAACTTCGACATCAAAGCCGTCATCCAGCATCTCGGTCTGTGGGAGAGTATATAGCAGAAACGTGAATAACGGGTAGAGCACACAGTTTGAAGGGTGCACGCCCATGAAGCAGCGAAATCCCGGATTTAGTCTACTCCACCTTTTTTAAAAGCGCATCCATAGCTCTGTCGGGCAGCACCTTTTTAAGCCAGTAAAAGAGGTGCGTTGGCACTGTTACACGGTAACGCACCCTGGGCTTTTGGCTCTCGAGTGCATGCAAAAGCGCCATGCTTACCGCTTCAGGTCCCAGAGTAAAGGGGGCGTCGGCATCGCTCTTTAGCTGACGAAGCTTTATCTTGTATGCCTCGTGAAGGCGGCTCTTTTCCATATCTATATTTTCAAGAAACTTCTTAAGAGCGTTCTGCCTGAAACGGCTTCTTATCGGACCCGGCTCGATTATGCTGACATATACGCCGGTCCCTTCGAGCTCCAGGCGCATCGTATCGCTCAAAGCCTCCAGTGCCGCTTTGGAGGCGTTGTATGCTCCCCTGTATCTCAAAGCTGTAAACCCAAGAATGGACGAGTTCTGCACTATCCGCCCTTCACCGGCTTCCAGCATCATGGGAAGAAGCTCTTTTGTAAGTTCATGGGTTCCGAAGAGGTTGGTCTCAAACTGCGCTCTTAGAGCGTCACGCCCCAGATCCTCCACGGCACCGGGCTGGCCGTATGCGGCGTTGTTGAAGAGGGCATAGAGCCTTCCGCCGGTAAGGTCGCATACCTTTTCCGCCGCCTCTTTTATCGAGTTCGAGTCGTCAAGATCAATTTGAAGGGTTTCGAAACCTTCACTCCGCAGACGCCGTATATCTTCCGTTTTACGCACTGAGGCCAATACACGATATCCGCTCTTTTTGAGGGCATGGATGGAGTGGTACCCGATGCCGCTCGAAGCACCGGTTACAAGAACGGTTTTTACGATATTCATTCTGTTTTATAGAGAATTTTCGCGCCCGAATGGGCACGAAGGGACATTAGAGCTGCGGGCCCGCTGCGGAGAAGTCGAACTCTCCGCTTGCATCGTCGTAGCGGTGGAAGTTCTCTTTAAACATCGAACCGAGCTTTTTGAGGCTCTGCATATAGGCGTCTTTATCTTTCCATGTATTCATCGGGTTTAGAACTTCGGTATTCACACCCTCGAGTGTTTTCGGTATCTGCAGATTGAAAATGGGGAGAGTTTCGAACTCGCTCTCATTGATAGCGCCGCTTAGTATGGCGTTTATGCAGCCGCGCGTATCCTTGATGCTCATCCTGTGTCCCACACCGTACGGTCCTCCGGTCCAGCCGGTATTTACAAGATATACGTTTACACTGTGTTCATCGATCTTTTCACCGAGAAGCTTGGCATAGACTGTCGGGTGCAGAGGCAAAAAGGCCTCTCCGAAACAGGCGCTGAATGTAGCCACAGGCTCCGTGATTCCACGCTCGGTACCGGCTACTTTTGCCGTGTAGCCGCTCAAAAAGTAGTACATCGCCTGCTCTTTGGTCAGTTTGCTCACCGGGGGCAGGACTCCGAAGGCGTCGGCGGAGAGGAATATGATGTTTTTGGGATGGCCGCCCATCAGCGTACACTCGTGGTTCTCTATATGCTCGATCGGGTAGCTTACTCTCGTATTCTCGGTTTTGCTTCCGTCGGAGTAGTCTACGTTACCCTCTTCGTCGACTACGACGTTTTCGAGAAGCGCACCCTTTCTGATCGCCTTGTATATCTCCGGCTCGCTGGAGGCGTCGAGATTTATCACCTTCGCGTAGCAACCCCCTTCGAAATTGAAGACTCCGTTCTCATCCCAGCCGTGCTCATCGTCGCCTATGAGACGGCGGTTGGGATCTGTGGAAAGAGTGGTCTTGCCTGTACCGCTCAGGCCGAAAAATAGAGCCACGTCGTCATCTTTACCGATATTGGCTGAACAGTGCATCGGGAGTTTGTTTTCGAGCGGGAGCCAGTAGTTCATCATCGTGAAGATGCCCTTTTTCATCTCGCCGCCGTACCATGTACCGCCTATGATTGCGATATTCTCTTCTATGTTGAAGACCACGAACACTTCAGAGTTGAGACCGTGCTCTTTCCACTTCTTGTTCGTTACCTGGCAGGCGTTGTAGAGGGTGAAGTCGGGGGTGAAGTTTTCGAGCTCCTCTTTCGAGGGGCGTATAAACATGTTTTTTACGAAGTGCGCCTGCCAGGCGATCTCGCTGACGAAACGGATAGATCGCCGACTCGTCGGACTCGCTCCTACATACACGTCCGTTATATAGAGATCTTTTCCCGAAAGCTCCTTTTTCGTGATATCGAAGAGCTCTTCGTATATCTCTTTCGAGATTGGCTGGTTTATGTCGCCCCACGCTATGTATTTCTCACTCGGAGGCTGCTTGACAAAGTATTTGTCTTTCGGGCTTCGACCGGTGAAGATTCCCGTATCTACCGTAGTTGCGCCGCTTTTCGTCAGCTTCGCCTCACCTCTTTCCAAAGTGTGTCGAATTACCTCGTCGTAATCAAGGTTGTAGTAAACCTTACCTATATTCTCAAGTCCAAGTTGGTCGAGTCCCTTAGGTGTCATTGTACCTTTTCCCGTTTTTGAATCTTTGAGGCACCTCAAAAAAATCTGCCTTTACCATTCGTTCAGATTTTTTAGAGGCGCCTTTCAATAGTGTAATTTTACTCTTCTATTCTTTGACGAAACAAAAATTACAGGAGTATTACGAAAAAATTTCTCTATTTGTCATTTTTGCAGTGTAAAATCTGCATTAAAATCTAGAAGGGTTTTAGTATGGGCAAGATCATCAGGAGCGAAGAGGAGTGGAGAGAGCGGCTCACCCCTATGCAGTTCGAGGTATGCCGCCGCAAAGGGACCGAGAGGGCTTTTACCGGGGAGTACTACGACTTCAAGGAGACGC
>JALSXE010000390.1:0-2276 GCA_027072755.1 Campylobacterales bacterium
CCTTTAGATGGGGACGTAGCTCAGCTGGGAGAGCATCTGCTTTGCACGCAGAAGGTCAGGGGTTCGAATCCCCTCGTCTCCACTAAGAAAGGATTGACAATAAAATAAAATGGGCTATAATGTATAGCCCTGCATTTGAGAGCTTGGCTACTTGGCAATAGAATAAGGGACAAAGGCCTAGAGGTAGTTAAGAAGTAAGATCAGGCCGAGCTGCTAAGGGTCCATGGTGGATGCCTCGGCAGCCAGAGGGGATGAAGGGCGTGGCAAGCTGCGATAAGCCCCGGGGAGCCGCAAGCAGGCTATGATCCGGGGATTCCCGAATGGGGAAACCCGCTAGCCCATAGGCTAGCATCCCGCCTTTGGCGGGAGCCGAACCGGGCGAAGTAAAACCTTTTAGTAGCCCGAGGAAAAGAAAGCGAATGCGATTCCCCAAGTAGCGGCGAGCGAACGGGGAGTAGCCCAAACCGTGTGGGTGCCATGGTGGCGGCCTTAGCCCACACGGGGTAGAGGGACATATCCGGAGGGGTCCGCCAGCCCCTCGGGGAGTTACAAAACCAGTAGGTAGCGGAAGCACTTGGAAAAGTGCGCCATAGAGGGTGAAAGCCCCGTACGCGAAACCTGCTGGTCTCCCTGGGATATGCTCCCAAGTACCACCGCCCCCGTGAAAGGTGGTGGGAATCTGCCCGGACCACCGGGTAAGGCTAAATACTCCTGGCTGACCGATAGCGCATAGTACCGCGAGGGAAAGGTGAAAAGAACTCCGGGAGGAGAGTGAAATAGAACCTGAAACCATGGACCTACAAACCAGTGGGAGGGCGTTAAAGCCTGACTGCGTGCCTCTTGGAAAATGAGCCAGGGAGTTGTGGCATGCGGCGAGGTTAAGCCGATAGGCGAAGCCGTAGGGAAACCGAGTCCGAATAGGGCGCTATAGTCGCATGCTGCAGACGCGAAGCGGAACGATCTATCCATGGCCAGGGTGAAGGACGGGTAACACCGTCTGGAGGCCCGAACCGGTCGGTGCTGCAACACCGTCGGATGAGCTGTGGATAGGGGTGAAAAGCCAATCGCGTTCCGTGATAGCTCGTTCTCCCCGAAATGCATCGACGTGCAGCGTCCGGCGTTCCTTCTCGGAGGTAGAGATACTGATTGGGCTAGGGCCCCGAAAGGGGTACCGAACCCAACCAAACTCCGAATGCCGAGAAAGGTAGCCGGGCAGTGAGTCCACGAGGGATCAGCTCCGTGGACGAGAGGGAAACAGCCCAGATCGCCAGCTAAGGTCCCAAAGTGCACGCTAAGTGGAGAAGGAGGTGGAGCTCCTAAGACAGCGAGGAGGTTGGCTTAGAGGCAGCCATCCTTTAAAGAGTGCGTAACAGCTCACTCGTCGAGGGGCTCCGCGCCGAAAATTTAGCGGGGCTAAAGCGTGCCACCGAAGCTGCGGGCTTGCCTTTGGCAAGCGGTAGGGGAGCGTACCCTGCGGGATGAAGTGCTACCGAAAGGAGGCATGGACTGCAGGGTAGTGAGAATCCTGGCATGAGTAGCAGCGAAGGCAGGTGAGAAACCTGCCCGCCGGAAGCCCAAGGGTTCCGATCCAATGTAAATCAGGGTCGGGTTAGCCGGTACCCTAAGGTGAGGCCGAAAGGCGTAGCCGATGGGAAGCAGGTTAATATTCCTGCGCCAGCTGTGTGGAGGCTAAGGCGTGACGCAGGAGGATAGCCCTCGGGAGGCTCTGGATTGCCTCCTCTAAGCGTCCGAGGGTGAGGGATAGGCAAATCCGTCCCTCATACAGCCTGAGGCGTGATGGGGAGGGGAGGCTTAGTCCTCCCCAACGAGGGTGACTTCAGACTGCCAAGAAACAACGTCGTAGCCTTTGAAGCACAGCTGACCGTACCGCAAATCGACACAGATGGGCTGGGTTAGTAGCCTAAGGCGTTCGGGGTAACTCTCCTCAAGGAACTCGGCAAATTGACCCCGTAACTTCGGGATAAGGGGTGCCCACATGCCGTCCCCTTTTGGGGGCGGAAGTGGGTCGCAGAAACCAGGTGGCGGCGACTGTTTACCAAAAACACAGCACTGCGCAAACTCGTAAGAGGACGTATGCGGTGTGAAACCTGCCCAGTGCCCGTAGGTTAAGGGGAGCGGTGCAAGCCGCGAACCGAAGCCCGGGTAAACGGCGGCCGTAACTATAACGGTCCTATGGTAGCGAAATTCCTTGTCGGGTAAGTTCCGACCTGCATGAATGGTCCAACGATCGCCACGCTGTCTCGAGGGGAGTCCCG